>CAZNYE010000088.1:0-3740 GCA_964577185.1 uncultured Pseudomonadales bacterium
GGCGTATCTTGGCCACCACCCCAATTCGATAGATCCAGAAGAGCTCAAAGCGGCCGAAGAGGTGTTGCGAGCGATTCGACCCTACATCAAGTACTTCGACTCGACCAAGATGTTGCTCGACTTGCCGAGCCAGGAAGTCTGCATCGCCCATAGCTGGTCCGGCGATTATTCAGTAGCTGCCAAGAGGGCGCGGGATGCCGGCATAGACATTGATCTGGAATACATGATCCCCGATGAGGGTTCGCTCATCTGGTTCGATCTGCTGTTGATCCCGTCCGATGCACCCAACCCTGAAAACGCCCATCTCTTTATAAACTATCTCATGCGGCCAGATGTCATCGCCAAAATCTCTAATTTCACCGGCTACGCAAATGCCAACACGGCGGCGATTCACCTGGTCGACCCGGTGATCGCTTCAGATCTCGCCATCTACCCCGACGAGTCGATCATCGCGCGATCAGCCGTAACGCTGTCACATCCCCCAAAAATCCAGAGGTTTCGCTCTCGTCTGTGGACCCGCATTAAGGCGGGGCTGTGAACGTGAGCCAAGAGGGTCCTGAAAAGACTCTTTCCAACCAGACCCCAGAGCCATTCATACGGATTGAGCAGGTATCCAAGCGCTTTGGTGAGGTCGCCGCGGTCAACGGCCTCAGCCTCGACGTGTACAAGGGCGAGCTGTTCGCGATTCTCGGTGGTTCCGGCAGCGGCAAGTCCACCCTGTTGCGCCTGCTCGCTGGATTGGAGCAGCCGAACACGGGCCGCATCATCATCGATGGAGTGGACATGACTGACATGCCACCCTATGACCGGCCGCTGAATATGATGTTCCAGTCCTACGCGGTGTTTCCGCATATGACGGTTGAGAAGAATGTTGCCTACGGACTGCGCAAGGAAGGGCTGGAGAGCGACGAAATAGACACCAGGGTAGATGAGATGCTCGCGCTCGTGCGCCTGTCCGATTTCAAGGAGCGTAAGCCCCATCAGCTTTCCGGTGGCCAGTTGCAGCGGGTGGCGTTGGCACGGGCGTTGGTGAAACGTCCCAAGGCACTCCTGCTCGATGAACCATTGGCCGCGCTCGATAAGCGGCTGCGCGAGCACACCCAATTCGAACTCATGAACATCCAGGACGAGATCGGCGTGACCTGCATATTGGTCACTCACGATCAGGAAGAGGCCATGAGCCTTGCGACACGCATCGGCGTCATGGATGAGGGGCAGATTGTGCAGACGGGCACACCTAGCGAAATATACGAGTATCCGCGCAATCGATTTGTTGCCGAATTCTTCGGAACGACCAATACCTTTGAAGGTATCGTCAGAGAAATCCATCATGATCGAATGACAGTCGAGACCCAAGAATGCGGAATGCTCGAGGCTATGCGCCACGATTCCGTGAAGGAAGGCGATAGCTTGTGGATCGCCGTACGTCCAGAGAAAATCTCGTTGAGCGAACATCCCCCGGAAACAGGTGGCTGCGTTCGCGGCATGGTGTGGGATCTCGGCTACTACGGAAATTATTCCACCTACCGCGTCAAGACGGATCAAGGTTCGGTAATTCAAGTCAGTGCGCAGAATCAGCAAAGGCTTCACACCTTGGCACACGACTGGGAAGACGAGGTTTATCTATCCTGGGATGCCAAGAGCGCCATAGTACTCACCTCATGAAGCTTCCACCGTCGAGCCTATTCGACACCGCCTGGCGGCGACTGGTCATTTACTTGCCCTACGCATGGCTGGCGCTCTTTTTCCTAGCCCCCTTCCTGATCGTCTTCAAAATCAGCTTTTCAGATCCAGTTCTTGCCCAGCCACCCTTCACGCCGCTCATTGACTGGACTCGACGCGGCTTGGACGCCATATACGCGACTTGGGACAACTATCGGTTCCTCTTCTCTGACAACCTCTATGCGCTGAGCTATCTCAAGTCGATATGGATTGCGGCGGTCTCGACCCTGCTGTGTTTGCTGTTGGGTTATCCCATGGCCTACGGTATCGCGCGATCAAGACCAGAAGTTCGATTCATACTGCTACTTCTAGTGATTCTTCCTTTCTGGACTTCCTTTCTGTTGCGCGTTTACGCCTGGATGGGCATCCTCTCGACCAAGGGTCTGATCAACAACGCCCTCTTGGCCATGGGGCTGATCGATCAGCCATTGCAGATTCTCTATACGGACACGGCCGTCTATCTCGGCATCCTCTATTCCTACCTGCCGTTCATGATCTTGCCGCTCTACGCAACCCTCGAGCGTCTTGACATCAGCATGTTGGAAGCCGCCTCGGATCTCGGTGCGAGACCATTTCAGGTGTTCAAGGACATCACCTTTCCCATGTCCAAGCCGGGCGTGATTGCTGGCTGTCTGCTGGTGTTCATTCCAGCGCTCGGTGAATACGTCATACCCGCCCTCCTGGGCGGGCTTGATTCACTCATGATCGGCCGTCAGCTCTTTGACGAGTTCTACGCCAACCGGGACTGGCCCGTGGCATCCGCCGTCGCAACCATCCTGCTCATCATCTTGGTGGTGCCCATGATGATGCTGAATCGTTACCAAAAGGCTGATACCTGAGCGATGAAATCTAAGCGGCATTTCATCGTCACCATGTTGGCATTTGGTTATGCGTTTCTGTATCTGCCGATCTTTCTGTTGATTCTCTACTCCTTCAACGACTCGAGAATTCCTACGGTATGGAATGGTTTTTCGCTGCGTTGGTATGCAGCGCTGTTTGAAAACCAGCAGGTAATTGATGCTGCCCTGCTCAGCTTGAGAATTGCCCTGGTGAGCGCGACCTTCGCCACCATCCTCGGTACGCTTGCGGGCCTCGCGCTTTCGCAAATGGACAAGTTTCGTGGACGGCTGTTGTTCACGGCGCTGATTGCCGCGCCGCTTGTGATGCCCGAGGTGATCACCGGTCTGTCCCTCTTGCTGCTGTTTATTTCAAGCGAACAGACTATTGGCTGGCCCGCGAGCCGTGGTTCGCTCACCATCACCATCGCCCACATCACCTTCTCGATGGCTTTTGTGGCCGTAGTCGTGCAATCAAGACTTGCTTCTCTCGACAAGTCACTTATCGAGGCCGCCATGGACCTCGGCGGAAGGCCCTACCGTGTCGTTTGGGACATCACGCTGCCGCTCATTGCTCCAGCCATGCTGGCCGGATGGTTGCTCTCCTTCACACTCTCGCTTGACGATCTTGTGATCGCGACATTCGTTTCAGGCCCTGGTTCCAGCACCCTGCCAATGGTGATCTTCTCCAAGGTAAAACTAGGTGTCGCCCCAGACATCAACGCGCTCGCCACGATCATCATCACCATCGTCGGCCTAGGTGTCGTGATCGCAGGCTTTGTAATGCGACATCAGCGACGAACACGAACATCAAGGCATCAAGCCTGAGTCCCAATGCAAATGTGGGAGTCCGCCGCCGCGCCGGTGCCGACCTCGCTCCGTGCGAACAGTACTCACCCCCTTAAGCCACTCCTCCCAATCCTGCCCGGCGGCACCATCATTCGCGCCATGGTCGCCAAGTTACCGGCCGGGAACATCATCAAACCCCATGTGGACCGCCATCCCTCCTTTCACGCCGGTCATCGTATCCATGTGCCAGTGACCACCAATCCCCGGGTTCGATTCATGATTGAAGGGCGGCCCTATCAGCTTGAGGTCGGACGAGCCTACGAACTCAACAACCAGAAGAAACACAGCGTGATGAACAAGGGGAAGGAAGACCGGATTACATTGATATTCGAC
>CAZNYE010000089.1:0-3821 GCA_964577185.1 uncultured Pseudomonadales bacterium
TACCTTCTTCCATGTGCGTATTGACGCGCGTCATGTTCGCATTCTTGACGTAGTTCTGGTACGCGGGAACGGCAATGGCCGAAAGTATGCCGATGATCGCGATGGCGACCAGGAGTTCTATGAGGCTGAACGCAGCCTGACGGTTGTTTAACGGGGGGTTGTTCAATTGGTGCATGGGCGCTTCCCTTGTGAGCGAAGAAAACGCCAACAGTGTGCAGTAGGCTTGCGGGCATCGTGTTGCGACATTGCATTGATTCCCTGTGAGACATCTCGGAATTTGTTGTGCGAAATCTCTTACGGATGCCCTAGGGATCACCCAGAAAATTCGGGCATCGCGGCACACCATATTCGCGCATCCTGTCCACAGCAGTCGTATCATGTGGTTGTGTGTACCGGGTTTGATCAGAAACTCTCCTGATGGCTGCGAACTCCCATGTGAAGTGCTGGATACGCCACAGATTCGACTAAATCCGTACCGAATCGACGCTCAGAGGGTCGTGCGGGGGGAGTTCCCAGCCATGATGAGAATTGCTTGAGTTTGTTACTCAATGGGAGGACTTCAACAGATGGAACTAAGAGACGGAATCGTGGTGGTCACCGGCGGCGCTTCGGGCATAGGCCGCGCCCTCGCAAACGCCTTTCACGCTGAAGGCGCACAGCATGTGGTGGTGGCGGACCGCAACGAAGCTGGTGCGCTGGCGGTCGCCAATGAAATAGGGGGCAGTGGAATAGGAATAGACGTGGCGAGTGAGGAAGAGGTGAGGCATCTGGTGGAATCGATAAGCACCAATATAGGACCCATCGACCTCTTTGTGTCGAATGCCGGTTACGTGACTTGGGGTGGCCTCGAAACCCCCGACGAACAGATCAATCGCATGTGGCAGGTGCATGTGATGTCGCACATCTATGCGGCGCGCGCGGTGCTCCCTTCAATGATTGAGCGTGGTCGGGGCTACATCATGAGCACGGCATCGGCGGCTGGATTATTGACCCAGGTGGGTTCGCTGGCATATTCCTTGACCAAGCATGCCGCCGTATCTCTCGCTGAATGGATCTCGATTACCCATGGCCATCAGGGGATAGGGGTGTCTGTGCTTTGTCCGCAGGCGGTCGAAACCAATATTATTGAGAACAGTCCTAGTCCAGCACTCGAACTATCGACCGGCATAGCCTCGGGTGATGGGGTGCTCACCCCCGAGTACGTGGCCGAGGCCTGTTTGCAGTGCATTCGTGAAGAGCGTTTCTGGGTATTGCCACATCCAGAGGTGGCCGAGTATGTTCGTCGCAAGGCAACTGACATAGACCGTTGGCTTTATGGCATGAGGCGACTTCAAGCGCGTAGTTTTGAGGGTCGCGAGACGCCTGCGGATTGGCTCACCGAAGCCATGAGGGACTGACTATTGATAGCCGCACATCAAATGTCCTAACTCCCGGATTGATACTGCGCCGCTGATGCAATTGAGTGCCGGACACACTCGTAGGACCTTTGACATGCAGATAACATGCAGATATCAATAGTTGGCAAGCTCCTGTGAGTGCGCGTACAATCGCGCCCTCGCACATCGACTCCTTGCCTCACGGGCGCTTCCGCGGGCCGGAGGCAATTTTGCCGGAAGGAGATTTTCATGAGACATTACGAAGTCGTTCTGCTTGTGCACCCGAATCAATCTGATCAGGTGCCCGGCATGATGGAACGATACAAGGCGCTTGCTGAGCGGAGCGGTGGAAAGGTTCACCGTCTCGAGGACTGGGGCCGGCATCAGCTCGCCTATCCGATCAATAAGATTCACAAGGCGCACTACTTCCTGATGAATGTGGAAGTGACCGGACCCGTGTATCAGGAACTGCAGTCTGCGTTTAAGTTCAACGACGCGGTTATTCGTCACTTGATTATTCGGCGTCGAGGTGCCGTCACCGAAATGTCTAAAATCTATGCCGAGGAGCTCAAGGAGCGTGAGCGCGAGCGTCAGCGGGAGGAGGAAATTCTGGGCCGGCCCGATCCGGATGAGGAGGAAATGGATTCACAGCTTGTGGAGGTCGATGAAGAACTCGATGACTTGGATGAACTCAGAGATGAGGATTCGCAAGAATTGAATGAGGAGCAGGACTAATGGCGAGACAGTTTCGACGTCGGAAATACTGTAGATTCACCGCCGAGGGCATTGATGAGATCGACTATAAGGATCTCGATATCTTGAGGGAGTATGTCTCTGAGACGGGCAAGATAGTGCCGAGCAGAATTACAGGCACCAAACCCAAATACCAGCGGCAACTCACCACTGCTGTGAAGAGAGCGCGATACCTGGCGCTACTTCCCTATACCGATAGACACAAGTAGGGCAGCCTCGTGAAAGTGATATTGCTTGAACGCTTGGGGTCCTCGGGAGCGATTGGCGACGAGGTCAACGTAAAGAACGGATTTGCACGAAACTATCTGCTCCCCAAGGGTAAGGCGGTGCGCGCCACGGCCGAGAATCGTGCGTATTTTGAGAGTCGCAGGGCTGAGATTTTGAAGGCTGACACAGACCGCCTGGTGTCCGCCCAGGCACGCGGAAAAGAACTGACCGGCATCGAAATCACGATAGCTGGACGCACCACCGAGGAAGGACGCCTGTACGGCTCGATCGGTTCACGTGAAATCTGCTCCGAATTGGAACGTGCCGGCCATCAGGTTGAACGCCAGGAAGTGGACTTGCCGGAAGGCAACATACGTACCCCCGGAGAATATCAAGTGCGTCTCGTGCTCCACCCGGCCGTGAGCGTCGATGTTGGGGTGGTGGTGATTGCCGAGCAGGCCTAGCCTTGACTGCTAACTCGCTGATGCCGGGCGATGTTCGAAGACCTGTGCGCGGGCTTCGAGCTGACCGTGGATAAAGAGTTCCAACCAGCCTGATTCTGAGTTATAGCGTCCCTCGATCAAGTGATGAACCTCCCAATTGAGTTCGACATTGGTCCACACATACGCCTTGCCGCCTGCTGATATCTTTCGTCGTTTGCGCAGAGTTCCTTCTAACCAGAGGTCAAGCTCGCCTTCTGCCGTGATTTCGCAGCAGATGTGCCGTCCCTGATAGTGGGTGTCGATACGCGCTGTCAAGCGTCTGGCCTTCCTTGTTGCTCGCTCACTTTAGGAAACAGTTGTTCGAGTAGAAGTGAAGACACTTGGGCTGCCGAATTCGCGAAGGCTGAATTCTAGCCTCTCCTCAAAGCGGCATGGTGGGTTTGTGCGAGCAATCCTCATGATGGCTGCGAACTCTTGTGTGAGGTGCCTTCTGCCGAAACCCTTCGGATAACCCACAGGCGAGTCGGACTCGAGACGGTTGTGTGAAAAGAGTTCGCAGCCATCATGAGGATTGCTGATTCCATCTAACCGAGTGGGACGAACATCCGTATTTCATGCAGTGACGAATCTAGCACCGCAAATTGCAGAGTAAAATCAATGGTTCAATCGTACCAAGGGAAAGTTGAATGAAGATACGTGTCAATGGAGACACACACGCGCTGCCCGAGGGATTTGATGCGAACACTCCGCTCTTGTGGGTGCTGCGCGACGAGCTTGGACTCGTAGGCAGCAAGTACGGCTGTGGCATAGGACAGTGTGGCGCTTGCACGGTGCATCTCAATGGAGAGCCGGTCAGATCTTGCCTCACGCCGGTGGGGTCGCTTGGCGCGGCGGAGGTCACGACCGTTGAAGGCTTGGCAAAGGGTGGCGAACTGACCGCCGTGCAGCAAGCTTGGATCGAATCCGATGTGCCCCAGTGCGGCTTTTGCCAGGCGGGACACATCATGGCCGCCTCGGCGCTGCTCGAAAAAACCAACCTGCC
>CAZNYE010000090.1:0-10628 GCA_964577185.1 uncultured Pseudomonadales bacterium
CCACAAAGCACCACCTTGGGCCGTTGTTGCAGGCGTGCGCCTCTGTCGGCTTCCAGCAACACTTCTTCTAGCTCGACTAGCAGCCGTGCGAGCTGTTCCCGAACAGCCTGGCCGTCGATAAAATCCTCCGCCTCGTCAGCAAAGTCGATACTCGCCTCGATTTCCGCACGTAGGTTTCTCAATCTCGCATCGAGCGCCTCAACCAAACGCGAGAACTCTCCTTGCAGGGAGCGCATAGCTGCCCGCGCCGCGCTTCTCGTCCCGCTCGCGATCAGATCCGCCACCGCCTCCGCCTGAACGAGGTCCAGCTTGCCGTTCAAGAACGCTCGCTGGCTGAATTCTCCCGGCTGCGCTAGACGAACGCCAAGCTCAAGACATCGGTCTACCAACATTGAGAGCACCACGGGGCTCCCATGCCCCTGTAATTCAACCATCTCCTCCCCCGTGTAGCTCGCGGGCGCTTCAAATCGTGTTGCCAGACCCTGATCGATCAGTTCTCCCTGCCCGTCATAAAAATTCCTTACATCTAAACGCCGTAGGGAAAGTGTTTTTCCTGTTATCTGCTCCCCGACCTGCCTTGCCCGAGGACCGGACAGGCGCACTATGCCCACGCCCCCCTCACCGGGGGGCGTGGCGATGGCTACGATGGTCTCCGTGGCGCTGCTGATCGACCTAACTTTTGACAGCCTGGGCCTCGATTTTACTGGTGACGTACCACTGTTGCGCCAAGGACAGAAGATTATTCACCAACCAATACAAAACGAGGCCAGAAGGGAAGAAAAGGAACAGGACTGTAAAAGCGATTGGCATTGCCTTCATAATCCGCGCCTGCATTGGGTCTGGTGGCGGTGGGTTGAGATATTGCATGAGGAACATTGAGGCACCCATAAGTATGGGAAGCACGAAAAAAGGGTCGATTTCAGACAGATCTTGTATCCACAACACAAAAGGTGCCTGCCGAAGCTCCACACTCTCATAGAGAACCCAATAGAGGGCGATGAACACCGGCATTGGCAGCAGCATTGGCAGGCACCCGCCCATGGGATTCGCACCCTCTCGCTTGTAGAGGGCCATCATTTCCGTCGACAGCTTCTGCCGATCATCGCTGTAGCGCTCTTGCAGTTGTTTCATCTTGGGCGCCACCTGACGCATTTTGGCCATGGACTTGTAGCCAGCATTCGATAGCGGATAGAGCACCAACTTGACAAGAAAGGTGAGCAAAATGATGGCCACGCCCCAGTTGTCCACGAATCCGTGCAGCCAGTCGAGCACCGAGAAGAGCGGCACCGCCAACCACCAGAGAAACCCATAGTCAACGGTGAGGTTTAAATCCGGCGCGATTTCCCGCAGTCGGCGCTGATCCTTCGGGCCGATGTACAGCTGGGTCTTGAATGTTGCTTTCTCTCCGGGCGCCAACTGCTGCTTGGGGCCGATATAGCCCACCCGGTAACGCCCATCAAGCGTTTTGCTGCCGAAATAAGTATTGCGATCCTCTGCCCCCGGCACCCATGCGCCGAGAAAGTAGTGCTGCAACATGGCCACCCAACCGCCCGTGAGGATTTCTCGGAATGCCCCATCATCCAAATCTTCAAACTCTAGCTTGTAATATCTGTCTTCGCTTGTTTGCAGCGCCGCGCCAACGTAGGGTCTCGGCCCCAAGCCTCCTGTTTCGCCTGCCAAGGCCTCGCCACCATCGTGCTTGAACTGGGCAAATAGATTCATGCTCGCTGGCTCAACACCTTGATTGTGAACCCTGTACTCCAATTCGAAGAGATAGTCATCATGGTGAAATTTGTAAACTTTTTGCACACGCAGTGTTTCACTACCATGCTTAGGCTGCATTTCCAATACGACTTCCACGGCTTCCCCGGCTTCAGACGCGAATTCACCCACCAGACTCCGAAAGATTGGACGACCACCCTCGGAATCCACCCCTTCAGAGCCGATCAGCCCAGATTGAGCCACGTACTCCCTGCCCTCGCCGCGGTCAAGCAACGGAAATGCCCTGTCTGGCGTATCAAGACTCATTGGATGCCGTGGCAGCCGTGCGCGCACTATGTCACCGCCTATCGGGTCTATCCACAGGTCCAACACGCCGGTAAGCACATGCACGGCCTCGCCCGCAAGCTGCCTTTGCTGGCCCAGGCCTTGCGTCGGCACCTGCTCCTCTATGAGGCTCGCATCGGGCACATCGCTGACCCGCTCAGTCGGTTCCAAGCCGACCGGCACATCATCTCCCTCGTACTGCGCAAACTCCGGTCTATCCGTCCCTTCCTGCGCGGGACTCACGCCGCCGTAATCTTCATTCCATTGCAAAACGAGCAGATAGGCTATAGCGGCCAGTCCCAAAAGCAGGGCATATCTTTGCCAATCCTGCGGCATACTGTTCTCTCTAGGTGCCCGGCTGTATCAGCCACACCTCTCCAAAGCGGTGGGAACCGGGTCATACCCACCAGGATGAAAGGGATGACACTTAAAGAAGCGTTTGCTTGCCAGCAACACGCCTCTCACAGCGCCCCACTCAGTGATGGCTTGCATGGCATATTGTGAGCAGCTGGGATAGAAGCGGCAGCGACCACCTAGGAGCGGGCTAAACAGCAGCCTGTATGCACTGATCAGGCCCAATAGGCCACGAATCACGAGATTTCTTTGCGCTGTTTGTTCATCGCTCTTTCTCGCGCCCGATGAGGCAAGTGTGCGGCTGAGCCGATCAAACACTTCGTTCATTTGTTGTCTGATACTTTCTTGATCCTTCATGGCTCTCGCCCTCACGAGGATATCCAATCCCTTGAGTTCGTTCCGTCGTAGACGATAGACCTCTCGCACACAGCGCTTGAAGCCATTGCGCCTCGTACTACGGCGATCAAAGGTTCGTCCAACAATGACAGCTAGGCGTGACTCGGCCAAGCCGTTCGGTTTCGCGAGAATCTCAAAGCCATCCCGAACCACACGTTGACGGGGCCTGCGCAATACAGCCGTGATTTCCCGTTTCTTATTGAGGCGGGCGCGCTTGGGAAAGGTGAGGTCTAGTCTCGTCACCGTGCCAAGAGCTGACGGCCCTTGCGACGCCGTGCGTTGATTATCTTCCGCCCGGCCTTTGTACTCATTCGTGATCGAAAGCCGTGACGACGCTTGCGACGGATAACACTCGGTTGGTATGTTCGCTTCAAAGGGAAGCGCTCCTCTCGCTGTTCTCTTGCGGGCGCAATTTTAGCCCAAAGGCGAAGCCATCATCATAATAATGGGTTTTTTCATTGCGCTCTGATGAAAAAAAGAAGGATTGATCGGTGCGCAAAATCAAGACTTATTATTATTAAGAGGCTTGTTTCTGTGGATAAGTCCTTTAAGTCGCTGAGGGGCTAGAGAAAGTCCTGTGGATTAAGCCCTTGGTAACCCGGTGGATAACCTATGGATAAAAATCAGACCGCAAGTTATCCAGAGCTTATACCGAGATATGCACAGGGTTATACACAGAGTTATGCACAGGTGTCATGAGAGCGTCAACAAACAGACACACCCGGTGAAGACATGGCTGGTGCGTTGCGCTGCTAAGCGGACGACTTTCCGGTAGCCAAGTGATTGATATATGGGCATATTAAATGTAAATTTACGGAAAAAGATGGGTTCTGAGGAAGTGCGGGGCAGCGCCGGTAGCGAAGCTGAGATGAAGACCACAAGCGGCGAGTGCAATTAGCGCACAAGTTATCCACAGACTTATGCACAAGCAATCGGGCCGGAGGTGCCAATTAAGGTATTGAATGAGAAAAAACTGGCGGATAAGACACCATGAGACGACGGGAAGCATTAGAATTCTATTCGAGGCTTCGGCGGGAGAGCCTCGAACAGATGGGGAAACAAGGAGAAGGGGGAACAAGGAGAAAAACTGTCATGGGCAGGGGACGCAAGGATTGGTCTTGGTTCAGGGTCAGGGTTGTGCTTGGCTAGAGTGTCTGGAACAGGGTGAGGCGAGGAGTATAGAAGTGGCTAGAGGTTCAACGCTGTGGGAAGAATGCAAAGTGCGGCTGAGGGACCTGCTAGAGCCCGAGGAATACAAGATGCTTGTCCCGCCGCTACGAGCTGAGCAGCGAACCGATTCACTGCGGCTCTACGGGCAGAACGAATGGATGTTGGAGGCGGCAGAGAAGGTCCTGCGAACAAAAGTCGAGGCCTTGTGCGAAGAGATAACCGGACGGGAGATGCGCCTAGACCTAGGGATCTTGCCTTATGAAGATGTGGAACGGTGGAAAGGCGAGGCGTGGCCGCTGAAGAGCAAAACAGGAGAGCGGCATCCGCTTAATCAGGTTGATCCAAGACTGACTTTTGAGTCCTTTATTGAAGGAAGAGCCAACGAACTGGCGAAGATATATACCATGCAAGTGGTTGATGAGCCAGCACACTTGCATAACCCCTTGCTGATTTACGGTGCCTCTGGATTGGGGAAAACGCATCTTCTGCAAGCGATCGTGAATCGTTTCAAGGAAAAAGGGTCGCCACTTTTTGTTGAATATGTCACGGCAAGGGATTTTCGGCAGGAAATCGTAGGTTCATTGAGGACGGACAGAGAGGTGCCGGGGCGATTTAACAACATTGAAGCACTCAAGCGCTGGTATCGAAATTTGGACGTGCTACTTGTCGACGATATACATTTTCTCGCTGGCGCGGAGAAAACTCAGGAGGAAATATTCGCTATTTTCAACGAGTTACTAGCAGATCATCGACAAATGGTTTTCACCTCAGACCGCTATCCGAGGGAAATACCGGACTTGGAGGAGCGCTTGGTCACACGGTTTCTTGGCGGACAGGCAGTGTGCGTGGAGCTTCCAGAGTTGGAAACCAGAATAGCCATATTGCTTACCAAAGCCGAGGAACGGGGCATAGGCTTGGATGATGATTTGGCCGTGTACATGGCGGAGCGAATACGAACAAATGTACGCGAGCTTGAGGGGGCGTTGGTGCAGGTGCATGAGCGGGCGAAGGCGCTGGGCCGGCGAATAGACAAGGGATTAGTGGGAGAGACACTGAGAGACGCTTTTAGAGTGGCTGCCGTAAAGCTCTCCCTAGAGAATATACAAAATGCGGTCGCAGACTACTATCGCATACGTAGAGCAGACCTACTCGCCGAAACACGGGAGAGAAGAATCGTATTGCCGCGGCAAATGGCCATGTACCTGTGTACCGATCTCACAGATAGGTCGCTTATGGAAATCGGAAATGCCTTTCGGCGCGACCATACGACAGTGATGCATGCGCGAAATCGAATCGCAGAGATGCGCCGGACAAAGCCGGATGTGGCGGAAGATTGCAGAAACCTGCGGCGTGAGCTCGGCAATTGAAGCGAGCAGTTCTCATGTTGGCGTCCGACCTCATCTGTAGAAATGTGCGAGCATTTGAATTGACAGGGCTTGCGTCGAAAGCACGCTCCTTTGTGTGCCGAAAGTGAGGTCAGTCAACAAAATGAGAATAGCTGAATGAAAGCGGCGAGACTTGACAAGGCAACGAGCATATGAAGTTTTTTTCGACATCTGAAACACTGACCGCGAAACTGCAGCAACTGGCCGCCTTGGCGCCGAGCCGCTTGGGCGCGGAGGCACTTTTGGCGCACATGAAGATAGAGGCGCAGGGCGGGGAACTGCGGCTAACGGCGACGGATGGTGAATTAGAGCTGTCCGCCAGAGTGAGCGAGGGCGTGACCATGGAAGCCGAAGGCCAGGCCTATGTGCCGGCAAGGAAGATGGCGGAGCTATATGCCAAACTGGCACGAGAGGTAATCGTAGAGGTGAGTTCCGCGGAGGGAGCGATCACGCTCAACTACCCAGGCGGCAATATGTCATTAAATGCGGTGAGCGAGAGCAATATGAGGCTCTTCTCGGGCGAAGAAGGAGAGGAGGGGCTAGAGCTGGACTTGGCAAGGAAAGATATCTTAGATCTTATGCAGAAAACATCCTTTGCCATGGCCTCCGGAGATGTACGTTACTACTTGAACGGCATGTTGCTGGAATTCGCGGACGGAGAAGTGCGCTCGGTAAGCACAGATGCCCATAGGCTCGCCTATGCGCGAAAAGCGCTTAAGGAGAGTAAGGAAGAAGACAGGCAAGAGGGCGAAACAAGCTGTATTGTGCCGCGTAAGGCTGTGCAGGAGCTCGGAAAGCTACTGGCGGGCGCGAAGGAAACCATAAGCCTCAAGGTGAGCAAGCATCGCCTAGTGGCGGAATTGGGCGATTATCGGCTCACTTGTCGCTTGGTGGATGGACGTTACCCTGATTACACAAAAGTGATACCCAAGGACAATCACCTCAAGGCGGTGGTTGACAGGCGAGAATTCCAGGGTTGCCTAGGTCGGGCCGACATACTTGCCGGGGATGAGCCGGGCAAGACGGTGAATCTGAGGTTTCGACCGGATTGGCTGCAAATAGAGGCTTCAAACGCCCAACAAGACAGGTTTAGTGAAGAGATACCGCTGCAATACGCTGGCCGGGAGGAAATGCGCATAGCCTTCAACGCTTCCTATATCAAGGATTATTTGAGTAGTTGTGAGTACGATAACGTACAGATCGAATTGAAAGACAAGGAAAGCCGGAGCATCATGCGCGGTGAGGGCGAAGAAGGCTCCTTCTACCTGCTAATGCCCGTACTTCTGTAAATATCCCCCGGTCGTGTCGCAAGCCTGACCTCGTGTTGTCACAGAGGCTTGTTCGCATCGGCCCAGCAGAAAAGTCCGGGTGGCGACAGGCTGGCGAATACTCTTGTACAGAGCCAAGACACCCAAGGGAAAGGGCTCGGTGAAAGGGTGTTCCTCGAACAGATCATAGTCAAGAACGTTCGCAACTTGGAAGAAATGGAGCTTCGATTTACTCCGGGACTGAACTTTCTGACTGGACCGAACGGCAGTGGTAAGACCTCGATCCTTGAAGCCGTAAGCTTACTCTGCCGCGGCCAGTCCTTTCGTACCCCAAACATACGCACGGTCATTCGCCACGGCGAAGCGGAGCTTGGTGTGTGGGGACAAGTCGGGGATGAGGTGCGTGGAACCATGAGGGTGGCCTTCAGCAAGAATCGGCTCAATGAAACAGAAGTGAAGATCAATGGTGCCCTGGTACGGCGGGCGTCAGAGCTTGTGGAGACCATGCCGATACAAGTCATTACGGCTGATTCAGCGGAAATAGTATTGGGGCCGCCAAAGGCCCGCAGGCGCTATCTAGATTGGGGGTTGGTGCACGAACGAAGCGGCTATCTGACTTGGCGGCGGGAGTACCAGCGGGTTCTGCGGCAAAGAAACACCTGCTTGAGGAGCGGGCCGGGGAAGGAACAAGACAGGCTGCTTGATGCTTGGGATGATCGGTTGGCTGAAGTTGGACAACGAATAGCCCAAGACCAGGCAGACTATCTAGAGGCGATTCGTATCCGACTCGCGGATATTCTCTTCGCTTTAGGTGAAACAGGCGATGCACCAGTGCCGGTGAGCTTAGACTATCACCCTGGCTGGTGCGAAGAAGGCGAGGATCTCTTGAGCGTGATTCGTTCGACGCGGGAAAGAGATGTAAAATTAGGACGTACCCTGGCCGGGCCTCACGCGGCAGACATTCGAATCCAAGTCGGACAGCATTCGGCGGCGCGAGTTCTCTCGCGGGGGGAGGCAAAATCACTGGTGCAGGCGCTCAATGTGGCGCAGGCGGACCAGCTCCAGAGGTCGAAAGGTCGCAGCAGCCTGTTCTTGGTGGATGAGTTGGCGGCAGAACTTGATGAGCGGCGTAGGCTGAACTTCTTGGATTTGCTTGGAATAAGGCAATATCAAGTATTGGCGGCGAGTGCGGTCCCATTGGGCGAGCTTGGTCAAAGAGATGCGCGGCTAGGGAAGTATCGATTGTTCCACGTGGAACAAGGTCAAGCCAGGCAAAGTCTGGACAATGAATGAACAATGCGTGAACAATGAGTAACAAGCGATGAGAACAGAGAAAACATGAACACCGATAAGGCAGCAGCGGCGAAGGCCTACGGGTCTGATGCCATCACAGTGCTAAAAGGCTTGGAGGCTGTTCGCACACGACCAGGCATGTATATCGGCGATACGGAGGACGGCACAGGCCTGCATCATATGGTGCAGGAACTTGTTGATAATGCGGTTGACGAGGCGATAGCAGGCTATTGTGATCATATTGACATCTGGTTGCACGAAGGGGAGGCGGCAACGGTCCGCGACAACGGACGGGGAATGCCGGTTGACATTCATGAGGAGGGCGTCTCGGCCGTTCAAGTGATACTGACCACCCTACACGCAGGCGGTAAGTTCGGCAAAAACGATGCCTACAAGGTGTCGGGCGGGCTTCACGGGGTGGGCGTTTCTGTCGTGAACGCGCTTTCCGATGATTTTCGTGTTGAGGTATATCGAGACGGCAAGGTACACGCCCAAGACTACAAGGACGGTGCACCTATCCAACCTTTGGAGGTTGTCGGAACTACCGGAGAACACGGGACGCAATGCTATTTCCGGCCTTCCGCGAAGATCTTTAGCAACATAGCCTTCGAATATGAGCAAATATCCGGCCGGGTCAAGGAACTCGCTTACCTCAATCCCGGTCTTAGGATATCGCTCACGGATGAGCGTCACAGTCGCGCCGAAACCTTCGAGTATGAAGGCGGCATACAGCAGTTTGTGCAGGACCTGAATCAGGAACAAGAGACGAAAAACGAGATTTTTCATTTCATTCGGCCCCGTCCGGACGGTATCACTGTCGAAGTATCCATGCAATGGACCGACGGGGTGACGCAAAGGCTGCACGCCTATACCAACAACATTCCTCAAGCTGACGGTGGCACCCATGTCGCTGGATTTCGTGCAGCGCTTACGCGAACGCTGAACAGCTACATAGATGAGAAGAAGATCAAGCGCCGCGCACAGCTAGATGTAAGCGGCGAGGACACGCGAGAGGGGCTCACTGCGGTTATATCGGTGAAGGTGCCGGATCCCAAATTCTCTTCCCAGACGAAGGAAAAACTCGTTTCTTCAGAGGTCAAGGCTGCGGTGGAAACCGAGATGTCCGAGAGCTTTAAGCGTTATCTCGAAGAAAACCCTCGCGATGCCTTGCAGATTTGTGAAACCATTCTCCGTGCTGCCGAAGCGAGGGAAGCAGCGCGCAAAGCTCGCGAATTGACGCGCAGGAAGAGCGCACTCGATATTGCCGGCCTACCTGGAAAGCTGGCGGACTGCCAGGAAAAAGACCCCGCGCTTTCGGAAATTTACTTAGTGGAGGGAGACTCTGCAGGTGGAAGCGCCAAGCAAGGTCGAGACCGTCGGAATCAAGCCATTCTTCCCCTGCGGGGCAAGATACTGAACGTTGAAAAGTCTGCGGAATCGAGAATGCTTGATTCGAACGAGGTTCGCACACTCATAGGCGCGCTCGGCTGCGGCATTGGCGAGGACGATTTCGACCTTGAGCGCTTAAGGTATCACCGCATCATCATCATGACGGATGCCGATGTGGACGGACTGCACATTCGCACACTTTTGCTGACGTTCTTCTACCGACAGATGCCCCAACTCATAGACTCTGGCCATATCTACATCGCCCTACCCCCTCTCTACAAGGTAAAGCGCGGTCGTCAGGAGATGTACCTCAAAGATGACGAAGCGCTCGCGGAGTACTTTGTCAACATCTCGCTGGAAAACGCCTCCCTGGTGGTCAATCTGAATGCGCCGCCAATCGCTGGCGACGCTTTGGCTCAGTTGTTGAAGACCTACAGCGAACTCCTTGCGCTGTGTGAGAAGGGCGTGTTGGACTGTCCGCTCCCCTTGTTGCAGGCATTGCTTGAATGTCCTCATATCGACCTGTCTTGGACTTCGGATCAACTCAAGATTTGGGCAGAAGAGCTAGAGTATTTCCTTGGCCTATTCATGTTGCAGGACGGAGATGCTTTCACGGCCCTGGTGGCGGGCGATGGCGCCAGTGTGATAGTGACCTTGGTGAGAAGCGGCATATCGAAGACGCAGGTCTTCAATCAAGCGTGGCTAGTATCACAGGAGTACCGGCGTATAGAGCGACTGAGGTCACAAACCTCTGGACTCATCGAAGAGGGTGCGCATGTAAAGCGCGGAGAAAGAACGGTCGAAGTAAACTGCTTCTCGGCCGCCATGGATTGGCTTCTGAAGGAAGGCAGGACAAGGGTCGAAATCCAGCGCTACAAGGGCCTCGGCGAAATGAACGCCGAACAACTCTGGGAAACCACCATGGATCCAGAATCGCGGCGCATGCTCAAGGTGACTCTCGACGACGTGGGCAGCGTGGAGGAGATTCTCACCACTCTCATGGGGAAGGAGATCGAACCGCGCCGAGAGTTTATTCAAACCAACGCCCTCGATGTGGTTAATTTAGACATCTAGACATGCTCTGAAAAGGTGCAATCTTGGATTTGTTCGGAAGGTTTGGCGTGTTTGCCGAGATCGGCATAGAGTCTTTCTAGGACTGTTCTAGCCACCTCGTTGATTTCTTTAGCTTTTTTGCCGCTTGTATCTATACGTGGCGCAATCTTAACGCGGATTTCTCCGGGACGCTTCGTTAGCTGGTGTGGGGGCCAGTGGCATCCGGCATTGTGTGCTATGACGATGCAGGGGGCACCAGCCTGTTCGCACAGAT
>CAZNYE010000091.1:0-5959 GCA_964577185.1 uncultured Pseudomonadales bacterium
GTACAGGAACACGCCTGCAATACGAGGTGATGCACGGCAATTTTCCGCTTCTGCCGAATGACGTGCTCGCGAGGGTCATTCACGAACAACTGGTCAATCGAGGTGGATACGTCTACGAGTCCGATGAACAGGCCTTCGCCGAAAAAATCCGTGAGTCTCTGCCCGCTGGCGCCGATATAGGACTGGACTCGACAAATGAAATCCAGCCATTTGAATTCAAGCAGGGAATGGGCTCGACGGATGTCGGGGACGTAAGTTGGGCCGCGCCGACGGCAGGCCTGCGAACCGCGACCTGGGTACCGGGGACGGCGGCGCACTCTTGGCAGGCGGTGGCGGCTGGTGGCATGAGCATCGGCCACAGGGGGATGATGCTGGCCGCCGAAGTGCTCTCGCTCACCGCTCAGCAATTGTTCCAAGATGCCTCGCTCATTAGAGAGGCTCGTGAAGAACTTATCGAGCGCAGGGGAGCCGACTTCAGCTACACGCCATTGCTTGGCGACCGCGACCCGCCGCTCGACTATCGGCGTTAGTCTTGAGGGCAAGTATCGATACCAGCGAATCAAATGTCCTACACGTTCGACCGGCACTCAAATACATCAGCGGCGCAGTACGACGAGGTCATATTCGCGCGCTACCAAGAGACTAAGATGCGACATTTCCATCACCTGCTTTCGCGGTATGTTGCAAGCGACAAGTGAAGGCGGCGAAGAACTCACAAGACCAGGCGATCGATCCTGACGCCGATCCTGACTCGACTGGACAGGCGCTTCTCATAAAAGGCACGGTCGTTGCCTCAGGCACCTTGCTTTCGCGCATCACCGGGTTCATACGGGACATGGTTTTCGCCAACATCTTCGGTGCGAGCGTCGCATCGGACGCCTTTTTCGCCGCCTTCAGGGTGCCCAATTTCTTTCGTCGCATGCTGGCGGAAGGCGCGTTTTCGCAAGGATTTATTCCCGTTCTCGCTGGATACTTGAAACGGCCCACCCCGGAGCTGCGCGCCTTCCTATCGGTGATTCAAGGTAATTTCCTGCTGGTGCTTATGCCATTTTGCGTGATTGGCGTCATGGCCGCGCCATGGCTGATGATGGTCTTTGCTCCGGGATTCGACGCTGACGACCCGCGTCGAGCCTTGGCATCTGACGTGCTGCGAGTCACTTTCCCCTATCTGGGGTTCATCGCTCTGGCGGCCTATTGCGCGGCCATTTTGAATTCCAAGGGTCGATTTGCGGTGACGTCCCTGGCGCCGGTATTGCTCAACGTCTGTTTCATCGGTGCCGCACTCTTCTTCGTATCTTCATTCAATCCCGCCGTCATGGCACTGGCCTACGCCGTCATAGTTGCCGGCGTTGCGCAATTGGGCGTTCAACTCATGGGCGTGAGCAAGCTCGGTTTGCTCACCAGACCAAGAGTCAATTTCTCAGACCAGGGGAGTCGCAGTGTCGTTCGGCTGATGGGTCCGGCTATGCTCTCGGCTTCCGCGGGGCAACTGAATTCTCTGATTGATTCAATGCTTGCGTCGTTCTTGATCGTTGGCAGCGTCTCATGGCTGTACTACTCTGATCGACTATTCGAGCTTCCGCTCGGAATCATTGCCGTTGGGCTTGGCACCGCCCTGTTACCCAGCCTGTCGAAGTTTGCCGAGGAAGGGGATCAGAAAGGATTCACAGCCGCCCTCGGCCAGGGGATACGCGTGGCCCTCTTGTTCGGCCTGCCATCCGCGGCAGGCCTCTTCTATCTGTCCGAGCCTTTGATCGCGACCATATTTGGCCATGGTGCCCTCACAGACCAGGATGTCCGCATGGCGAGCCTGAGTCTTGAAGCCTATTCAATTGGGCTTGTCGCGCTCATGCTGGTCAAAGTGGGCACCCCAGCCTGGTTCGCCCGCCGTGACACCAAGACGCCGCTCAAATTCGCCTTGGTCGCCGTCGCGGTGAATATTATTTTGAATCTCTTGCTCATCCGCTATCTCGCGCATGTCGGCCTAGCGCTTGCGACAAGCATCGCGGCGGTTGTACACGCTTGGCTGATCTTTCGTGGCCTTGGGACACAGGGACTTATTAATGACATCAAGGGGCTGCTCTGGTTTGCGTTACGGCTGGTATTGGCCACCGCAAGCATGATATTGGTGCTTTGGTGGCTTTGCCCGCAAGCGGCCTATTGGCTCGAAGCTGGAGTCTTCGAGCGGGCATTGCTGCTTGCCGTGCTGTTCGTGGTTGCCGCGGCCACCTACTTCATGGCCGCAGGCATCCTTGGACTTCGTATGAGAGACTTGACCACTCGCCCCTCTTGACGCTACGGGAAATAGCCGCGATGTCGCCCCTGATGGTGTGCCCACCACTCCATGCGCCCACAACCGGGGCGTTGTCCCATAGTGTCAAAGGGGGCGAGTAGTTACCGAGAGAGGTACGTTCGCCCAAGTAAGTCTTGGGGTGGTGGTTATAATCGCTGGCCATGGAGATTATTCGTGGAGTTCACAACCTTCGCCCGTGGCACAAGGGGTGCGTGGCGACGCTCGGGAACTTTGACGGTGTCCACCACGGGCATCAGATGATTCTCCGCTACCTTGTGGACAAGGGCACGGAATACGGCGTTCCGTCGCTGCTCATTGCCTTCGAGCCTCAACCCCGCGAGTTTTTCAAAGGGCCATCGGTGCCTGCGAGATTGACCAGTTTCCGAGAGAAGATGCATCTGATCGAGCTGGCGGGCATAGACCGAGTCTTGGTCATGCGCTTCAATGAACGAATCGCCAATGTCACCGCCGATGAAGTCGTTGAGCGGTTCTTTGTGGAATCTCTTGGCGTGTGCCATGTTGTGGTTGGCGATGATGCCCGGTTCGGCCGAGAGGCAAAGGGTGACTACCGTTTTCTG
This sequence comes from uncultured Pseudomonadales bacterium, assembly GCA_964577185.1. Lineage (GTDB taxonomy): Bacteria > Pseudomonadota > Gammaproteobacteria > Pseudomonadales > Azotimanducaceae > Azotimanducus. The sequence continues at coordinate 2,872 of CAZNYE010000091.1, forward strand.
CGCTCGGCCGGAGAGCGATACGGATTTGGGGTGTCCAATTTCGGCACACTGGAGCTTGACGGTGAGCGCGTAAGTAGCTCGCGCGTTCGCGAATGCCTCTTGTCCGGAGACCTCCGCGCCGCAGAGCGTCTTATGGGGCATCCCTATTTCATCATGGGGCGGGTGGTCTATGGCCGGCGGCTTGGTCGCACTCTCGATGCGGCGACCGCGAACATCCGTCTGCAACGTTCTAGGGCGGCGCTTCGAGGTGTGTTTGCTGTGGAAGTGGAAAGAGACGACCAGTTGCTTGAAGGGGTCGCGAATATAGGATTTCGGCCGACTGTGGATGGTCGAGACCATCTTCTGGAAGTGCACCTGTTTGATTTTGATGAAGACATCTATGGTGAGCGCTTGCGCGTGAGTTTTCGATTCAAAGTGCGCGACGAACGGAGGTTCGATTCCATTGACGCATTGCGCGAACAGGTTGCCATCGACAAAGAAGCCGCACGGCGACTTCTGCAAGAGCGAGTGACAGAGGCGACTGCCGATACGCTTGAAGAGAAGCGGTGGCATGAAGCTTGATGCGCGTATCGGCTGGCTAGCCTTGAGCGGCCTGTTGGTGCTGTTCGATCAGTTGACCAAGCTATTGGTGGTGGGCTCGCTCGATGTGTATGAGCGCATCGAACTCTTGCCGGTGCTGAGCCTCATGAGGTTGCACAATAGCGGTATGGCCTTTGGCCTCTTCAATCTTCCGGGAGGTGTGCAACTCTGGATCATCACGCCGGTTGCGGTATTGATATCGGCCTACCTGGTGCGCGAGATGTTCCTGCGGCGGGCGCCCGATATCTGGCGTGCTCTCGCCTTTTCCCTCGTGCTCGCTGGAGCGGTCGGCAATCTCATTGATCGTGTGAGCCTAGGCCATGTGGTTGACTTCGTGCTTATGCATGCCTACGGATGGGCCTTTCCCGCCTACAACCTAGCCGATGTGTGTATCACCTTCGGGGTCGCCGCATGGATCTTCTCCTTGTTGCGTGAATCTCGCACCACCGCGAGGTCGGCCAAGGGATTCACCTTGGTCGAGGTCATGATTGTGATCCTGATCATCGCCGTGCTCACGGCAATCGCGGTGCCTGCGTACATCGTTTTCAGCGACCGGGCTGAGCAAATCGCGGCCGAAGGCGATCTCTTGAATTGTGGCGCTGGTCTTGAACGTATGTTGCTCGAACGGGCATCACTCGAACAAGCGGCTGATACCGATTACGATGGCCTGGGAGATTCATCGACTGGCCCGCCCGCGCCTGATGTGTGTTCGCCTCGCAGTACTCGCTATAAAATTGACATACGCCAAGCATCGCAGGATTACTTCTTGTTGTATGCCGTGCCAGAAGCGGACTCAGGCCTGCCGACACTCGCCTACGATGCCTGGGGTTCCACTCTTGTTGATCTCAATGCGGATGGGGATTTCGACGACGAGGATGAGCGCTTTTGGCACTGAACGCTTGATCCTCGCCTGACGGGCCCCTGCCTGAGCGCCTTGCTGGCAGCGCGAACCGGGCGAATGTCGCACAAGTATTGACTGACAAATCGCACCTCACACCCCCTTGATCTGTGCCAGAGTCGGCGCATGCTCACTTCGTTGAACCGATACGCCGGGCTCACTCTGGTTGAGGTGCTCGTGGCGCTCTTGGTGCTTTCACTCGGTGCCTTCTCGCTGGCGATCGCAAGTGCTCAATCCATGCGCCTTGCGGGGGAGTCCATCTACTACTCCATTGCCTGGGCTGCGGGGAGCGACCTGCTCGATGTGCAATGGGCGCTTCTCGATCATCATCCGCACCTTGTGAATTCGGCCAGTTTCTCAGGCGGACAGCCCGCGCCCACGAGTCCGGGATGTGCGCTTGCGCCCTGCAGTCCAGTCGAGTTGCAGACCTTCCTGCAAAGCTCCTGGCAATGCAGCCTTGGTGTTTCTCAGGGATGTCCAGAACGCGAAGGATTACAGACCCTGCCCGAGTTTGACGCTGAACTTCTGGTGAATAGGACATCGGGAGCGCTTCGCCTACGAATGGAATGGCGCGCGAAGGGTGAGGTACATGAAATAGAACTTGAGAGTCAGGTTCGGTGAGACAGCGCGGAGTCACTCTGGTGGAACTCTTGGTCGCTCTCGCGCTGAGTTCGCTCACCTTGGTCACGGCCATGCAATTCTTGGCCTTGGGGCTCGGCAGCAGTGCGAGTATAGGTGCGCTGTCGAGCGTATACGACAAGGCGCAGCATGCCATGCTGCTATTCGAGAACGCTGTGAAGAGGGCGGGATATCTCGGCTGCGGAGGAAGCTCAAGTCAGTTGGTGAGCCTGTTGCGTGGGAACTTTGAATCGATTCCAGAGATCAATCTGTCCGAGCCCTACGCCCTATACAAGTGGAATGGCGCCAGCCTCGATTGGTCTCCAGACCTTGGCGAACTTCCAATCCGAACGGGTGGAAGCACGCTGAACGCGGTCGAAGGGCGCAACGCCATCAAGGTCGATGCCTTGGTGCCGGGCAGTGATGTGCTGGTGGTGCGCGGGCTCGGGTATCAGTCCGTGCCGATCATTGCGCCGGTAGAGGCTGGGGCTGCCGTTCCCGTGCGTTCTAGACGTGGTCTCACGCGTGGGGATTTTGCTGCCATGAGCGACTGCCAATACGTGGAGATATTCCGCATCAGCGGCTATGGAACCTCGGGTGGCGTGGTGCGCCTCACTCGCACACATGGGCTCGGCCGGTACGATAATCACCCGCTCAAATTGCGCAGCAGCCGCACATTCTCAGCCTTTGAAGGAGAGGGGCCCTGGCTGTTGGCGATCGAAAGCGAGATGCACTACATCGCCGGGGGTCGTGCGGGCGCGGAATTTGCCGCGCTATGGCGAAAGCTGACACACAGGCGTCCATTGGAAATCATTGGGGGGATATCGGATCTGCAAATAATAGAACTCGCGGACGCGGACGGGCATGCCATCGGCCTGCGTGTGAGCATGACAGCCGAGAGCCCGCCGAGCGCTCGATCGAGGCCGCTGAAGCGGCGGTTCATACGACATTTCGCCTTCGAGAACCTATGAGCGGGTGTTGCCGCGCATATGT
>CAZNYE010000092.1:0-4878 GCA_964577185.1 uncultured Pseudomonadales bacterium
GTAATGCCATCGTCCGTCCATGTGCCGCATCAGCACATCGTCGCTGCCGTCCCCATTGAGGTCCCCGACTCCGACCACGCGCCACTCGGCGCCGACCGGCAGCGAGGGCACCGCCGTGCCGACATCGACCGAGGCCCCGTCCATCTTGTACACATGCCAAGCATCCCCGACCAGCACGAGCACGTCGTCGCTGTGACCATCGCCATCGAAGTCCGCGACATGCTCGCCGAAGGCCGGTGCCGCCAGCAAAGAGGCCACGAGACACCAGAAGGGCGCAATAGCGATGCGCCGCCAGAAGTCCGATATGCCCAAGACAATCGCTGTGCTTGCCGTCATCCTAGCCTAGCCTTTCTCAGTTGCCTTCCATTTCCTGCCTTCAATCGCCGCGCCGCGTACTGTAGCAAATGTTGCTCGCAAGATTTGACTAATGGTTTAGTTTACCACTCTCGTGAGCGCAAAAAGTCTCTGATCGATGGTATATCAGTCCGACTCGATACGTCGGCTGCTAATATGAGTCGCCGCGCTTATGAACCACCATGTCAAGTTGCTCGATATCTTCCACCCCAAATAGCTGCGCCATGATCCCTCCTCGGTCGGGCCCAAGACTCGGGTGAATCCAAGAGCCGGCGGTCAGGCCCCCATCGACGATGATCGCCTGACCAGTAATGAAAGATGATTCGTCGCTGGCAAGAAAGCAGGCTGTATTGGCAATATCCTCGGGTGTGCCCGCACGGGGGATGGGCTGCATGAGGCTGAGGACCGGCTTCACGGCTTCGGCGTAGTCCACATTGCCTCCCTGACGCGCGAGCTCGCCCGCGAATATTGGTGTGGCGATGCCGCCCGGACATATCGCATTGACGCGTATGTTGGAGGGGCCGAGTTCCAAGGCGACAGACCTCGTGAGGTTTATCACGGCCGACTTGACCGCCGAGTAGACATGCGGTCCATAGCCACCCCCGGTGCCCGCAACGCTAGCAGTTGAGATGATGCTGCCGCCGCCTGCCGCCTTCATGATAGGTGCGGCGTGCTTCATGCCGACCACCACGCCCGTGAGTAGGCCGCTAACCGTACGCTCGTAGGGTTCGCCCAGGTCGGTTGTTTCTATATCGCCAGTCACGCCGCCGAAACCCGCGTTGTTGAACAGGCAGTCTAGTCGCCCGAAAGTTGCGATTGCGTGGTCGATCATCTGCTTGACATCATCTTCAATGCACACATCCACCGATACGAATTCTGCTGCCTCGCCAAGTTCTTTCGCCAGCGCCTCGCCCCTATCCTGCTGAATGTCCGCGATCACGACCCGCGCCCCTTCCCGCACAAACTTGATGGCGGTTCCACGCCCGATGCCGCTTGCCGCGCCCGTGACCACCGCGACTTTGCCCTTGAGTCTGTCATCCATGTTGAGTTGTCCTCCGCGTGCCGTGAAGTCCTTGATAGCGGGCAATACTACTCAAATTTGATCAGGCGAGTAGCCAACCCGACGAGATTGGGGCGCGGACCAGCTGGCAACAATCCCGTGAAGGCCCTCCCCATTATTCAATTTGAGCCGCATTGGTTCGCGGACGGGGGGCATTGAGTCTGCGCGGTAGAAACTATCGCTGGGTTGGCGTGACACAATTCGAGCGTGATAGGCCTGATTTTGGCGTGTGCTTTCCACTTTCATTCAGATAACCCTAGGATAGTTTCCGATGGATGACACTTGGCGTGCCAGAATCCTTTCCAATGAGAATTGCTCCACACCGGGCGGAAAGTCTGTGTGGACGGCGGTTATTCGGTATCGTAGCAAGTCGCAATCCTATACAGAAGAGTGTCGCGGTGGCTCGCAAGAAAGTACTCATTTCAGGTGGTGGCATTGGCGGGCTGTCCGCGGCCTTGTCGCTGGCGTCAGAAGGGTTTGAGGTCAATCTCTTCGAGCAGGCGCCCGAGTTTGGCGAAGTTGGCGCCGGAATTCAGTTGTCACCCAATGCCACGCGAGTCCTGTTCTCGCTTGGATTGGAGGTGCCCCTTCGTGAACTCGCCTTCGTTCCGGAGGATGTAGAAACGCGCAGTTGGAAAACCGGCGCGGTGATTGCCCGAATGGCACTCGGGAAGCCGATGGAAGGACACTACGGGTTTCCGTACCTGCAGGCGCATCGGGCAGACCTCATCGAGGTGCTTGCTTCGGCGGCGAACAGCCACGAACATATTCATCTACACACGGATTCAAAGGTCTCAGGATTTGTGCAAGACAAGAAGGGCGTGCAGATCATCTACGTTCGGGGAGGCGCACAATCGTCGGAGGAGGGAGACCTGCTGATTGGCGCCGATGGCATAGGCTCTGTTGTTCGCGAAGTGCTCTTTGGCCCCGAATCGCCCCGCTTCACCGGCAATGTGGCGTGGCGTACGCTGGTGCCCGCCGCACGCCTTCCAACAGGCGTGATCAGGCCAACAGCGACGGCCTGGTGGGGTCCCGGTGGTCATTTCGTGCACTATTTCGTGCGACGCGGGGAGCTCGTCAATTGCGTATGCGTTGTCGAAAAGCGTGGGTGGGAAGTCGAGTCTTGGACTGAACGGGGCACCTACGAAGAGCTAAAGAGCGATTTCAAGGGTTGGCACAAGAACATTCACAGGCTCATAGACAACGCCGACCGAGACAGTCTGTTCAAATGGGCGTTGTTCGACCGAGTGCCCATGTCCAGTTGGGGCAGGGGATGTGTGACTTTGCTCGGAGATGCTTGTCATCCAACGCTGCCCTTCATGGCGCAGGGTGCGGCCATGGCCATAGAGGACGGAGCAGTCTTGGCTCGCTGTCTGGCTCGCGCCAATACTTCCGACGAAATCGAAACAGAGCTGTTCAGTTACGCAGACCTGCGTCGTCATCGCACGGCGCGTATCCAGCAAGGTTCGCGAAGAAATGCTCGCCTCTTTCACCTGCGAGGTGTCTCGGCCGGCCTCAGAAACTTGGCACTGAGGCTCGTCCCGCCACGCGACCCGATGGGTGGCATATATGCCTACGACGCGCTGAGTGCTCATGAGTAGGGAGACTTGACTTCTCGGAGGGTTGGCAAGATCGTCAACCTCTCGCTGAGGACAGGCATCTTGGCGTGCTTATAATGCCCACAGCACCACTTGTCGGGCGGCCTCGGTCATCTGTGCTCCTGAAGCGGCAATCGGCAGGTGCTATGTGAATGAGAATTGCATGGATTCTGAATGGGACAGACAGCCACGGGCGCCTTACACACAAGCCATAGAGATAAATTGGACGCACCACAGCGCCCGGAGAGCACGCGAGGTGCCATCTTGGACGCGGCCGTGGCGCTCTATCACGAGCAGGGTGTCAATCAGACGACAGCCAGCGCCATCATCGCGCGCTCGGGGGTTGGTAGGGCTACTTTCTATCGCCACTTTGCCGATCAGGACGAAGTACTGAACCAAGCGCTGAAGCGAGACTTCGAAAGCATGCTCGCTGCCTACGAAGCGCAGTGCTACGAACAGGAGAATCTTGAAGTGCAGATCGTTGAAGACATGATGTGGTTCCTGCGTCAACTCAGAAGTCAGCCCGCGCTCGCGCTGCTCTTTGGAGATCAGCGAGACCAGTTCTTGCCGCGCATCAACGCTACGCTCACTGAATTCCATAATGCGGCGCTCATATTTGTACGGCCAATTTTTGATCGTGCCAAGCTGGAAGGTCGAATTCGCGAAGGGGTGACCTTGCAAGCCTATGTCGATTGGGTCACCTTCCTCGGCACTTCCCTGCAAGTTGTTGATGCTTCGTTCACCGCTGATGAATTCAGGCTTCGGGACACCCTACGGCTTTGTCTACTGCCCTCGCTTGTGAATGACGCCAAATAGTCATTTTCCCTTTCGTTCAATCGAACTTTTGCGCGCCTTCGCCAAGACACGACTTCTGGCATCGGGCGAATTACAAACCATGACTTTTCGCTTGGATGAACGAGATCTGTCATCCTTCGATTCTGCGCGAGGGGCCTGGGTCGCGGCCGCTGGCAAGTATAAGCTCAAGATTGGAGCCTCCTCTACGGACATCCGCGCTGTCGCAAGCTTTCACAAGATTTCAGAGAGCCTTGTGTCAGCTTGACGCCTGCAAATGAAATCGTTCCCATGAGCACAAAACGGGAGCAAGCCTTCTCAACTGACTTGCAGTATTTTCAAGGTGTTGGTCCCACCCTGCACATTGTGGTAGTCGCCTTTGGTGAGCACAACGCGCTCGCCAGCCTTGACGACATGGTGGCGTTTGAGCCAATCGATGGCACTTTGATTGATTTCGTCGAGGTTGATTGCACTGGTATCGAATAGCACCGGGTGCACACCTCGGTACAGCGCAACGCGCGCCAGGGTGCGCGCATTGTCTGCGAATGCGAAGATCGGAGGGTTTGAAGCCACCCGAGACATAAGCCGAGGCGTGTTTCCTTGCGCCGTGAGGCAGGCGATTGCCGTGACTCCGCGAAGATTGGAAGCTACTTGCGTGGCGGCGAGCGCGACGGCTTGATCGATGGGTTCGCACTCCGGGTCTATGGGGCTTGCCACATTGAATTGCGAGTTCTTCTCTGCTCCTTCAATGATCTCGATCATGGATTTGACCGTTTCCTCGGGGAAGCGGCCAGATGCGGTTTCGCCAGAGAGCATGACCGCGTCGCTTCCATCGAGTACCGCATTGGCAACATCCATGACTTCCGCTCGTGTGGGCTTGGGATGCTCGATCATGGATTGCATCATTTGTGTGGCCGTGATCACGCTCTTGCTCAATGACCTCGCCATGCCGATCAAGCGCTTCTGCACGGCCATCAGCGCCGCGTCTCCAATCTCCACGCCGAGGTCGCCTCTCGCGACCATCACCGCGTCAGAGGCGAGAATGAGTTCCCGCATAGTCTCATCGTCCGCGAC
>CAZNYE010000093.1:0-4230 GCA_964577185.1 uncultured Pseudomonadales bacterium
AAACCGAGTTTACCGGAGCCGTGCTCAAACTCAAGAACGCTGGTTGCGAAGTGGTGCTCATGGGGTCGGTGCACCGAGACACGATCCTTATACTCGAGGCCGCTCGCAAGATGGACTGGAATGATGTTGCCTGGGTTGGCAACAACGCGGCCTTCGCGCAGGTCATCGCCGATCAGGAGAGCGGCTCGGGCGAGGGCTATTACTGCTTTGTGCATTTGGCGAAACTCTATGAGGGCTCGATAGAGGATGAACGTGTTCGCGCCTGGTGGAGCAGATATGTGACCCGCCATGGAGAAGAGCCGGGGTTGTCGGCCATGGAGGGCTATCGGAACGCCGACTTGGTGGTCGAAGCCCTGCGACGCGCGGGCCGTGACCTCACGCGCGAGGGCTTGATCTCGGCGCTTGAGAGCATTCAGGACTATGAGGACATATTTGGCTATAAGGTGAGCTTTTCAGAATCGGATCACAATGGCGTGCAGAGTTCGGTGCTCACGGTTGTGGAGAACGGTAGGTTCAAGAAGCTCGAACACGAAGTGGCGCTGGATTATTGAGAAGTCTTAAAGGGAAGGAGAAACGCATGAAGTCTGTGGCGGCTTGGGTGTGCGGATTGGGTTTGGCGATGAACCTGATCCTCGCTGGCTGTGCAGGGCCGGGTGAGGACGAAGACGAAGGCGAACTTGTGGAAGAAACCGGAGTTTCCGACCATGAAGTTGTGTTGGGCACGCACACAGACCTGTCCGGGCCCGTTGCCATCTGGGGCGTCGGCCTCCTCAATGGCATGCGCATGCGCATTGACGAGGCCAATGCGGACGGCGGTGTGCGCGGCCGAATGATTCGCTTGGTGGTCGAAGACACGAGCTATCAGGTTCCGCGCGCTATACAAGCGGCCAACAAGCTCATACATAGGGATAAGATATTTGCCATGCTGCTGGCCGTGGGCACGCCCACCAACAACGCGGTACTTGAAGAGCAGTTTGCCGCGGGTGTTCCCAACCTGTTTCCGGCAACGGGTGCGCGTTCGACGGCTGAGCCATACCATCGCCTTAAATTCACGGCGCGCGGCATTTATTACGATGAGATGCGCGCCGCCGTCAAATACTTCCATGAACAATATGGGGCGGAAAGGTTCTGCGCCATGTATCACGACACTGAGTATGGGTTGGAGATCTTGGAAGCCGTGCAGGATCAGACCTCCGAGATGGGGCTCAAGCTGGCCGGACGGTCGGCGTACCTACCGACTGATACCGAGTTCACGGCGGCGGTGCTCAAGCTCAAGAGCGCGGGCTGCGAGGTTGTGCTCATGGGGTCTGTGCACCGCGACACCATCCTGATACTCGAAGCGGCGCGCAAGGTAGATTGGACAGATGTCGCTTGGGTTGGCAACAACGCGGCCTGCGGACAGGTGATTGCCGATCAGGAAAGCGGGTCAGGGGAAGGCTACTACTGCTTTGTGCACATGACGAGGCTGTATGAGGATGAGATCGAGGATGAGCGCCTGCGCGCGTGGTGGGGCGACTATGTGGCGCGATTCGGGGAGGAGCCCGGACTGCCGGCTATCGAGGGATACAGGAATACGGACCTGGTCGTCGAGGCGTTGCGGCGCACAGGCCCGGAACTCACCCGTGACAGCTTTATTGCGGCCATGGAAAGCATCCAAGACTATAAGGACATCTTCGGTTATTCGGTGACCTTCTCCCAAGACGACCACAACGGCGTGCATGGTTTCGTCTTGACAATCGTGGAGAACGGAAGGTTCAAAAGCCTCGAACACGAGGTGGGTTTGGACTACTAGTTGGGTGCCGGTCTTTCGCGGGTGCCGTGCATGGAGTCTGCGCCGAAGAAGCGAAGCGCGACCAAAACTCATCGGATGATTTGCAGGTCCTGCCTTTACTAGGCGATTTTCTGCCGTAATCTGACGCGGGCATCTTACGCAAGGTGCCTGAAAGCTTGACAAATGTCCCTCATGGGAGGAAACTCTAGCTATCTAAACTGGCTAGGAAGGAAGATGGCCGAGTGGATATTACAAGACGCGAAAAACAAATTCAGCGCCGTGGTGAAAGCAGCGCTGTCCGGCGTTCCGCAAAGGGTGACTCGCCGCGGTAAGCCAGCAGTCGTGATTCTCGCGGTTGACGAGTACGAGCGACTGCTTCTCTTGGAAAAAGCAACAGCGCCCACGCTTCCGGAACTTCTGTTAGCCATGCCACAGGATGGCGGTAAATTCGACCGCGCGGATCTTTATGTGAGAGGCGAAGAATCCTGATGTACCTGATCGATAGTGACGTACTGTCAGCCTTGCGTGGCAAGAGCCGCGATCCAAGAATCGTCCGCTGGATGGAGGCAAGGAGAACTGCGGATCTGTATGTGAGCGTGGTGTCGATTGCGGAAATCGAGTCCAACATCGCACGCCTATCGACATCCAATTCAAGATCGGCACGCGGGCTAGCCGCTTGGCTCGATAGTCTGATTGATCTGTATGGTGTACATATACTCGAAGTGGATTTGGACATCGCTCGGCGATGGGGCAGGCTTTCCTCTGGAGTGGTGTATGACGGGGCAGACCTGCTGGTGGCAGCCACCGCGCTCGAAAGAGGACTGACCCTGGTGACGCTCAGAGTTCCGCACTTTCGTCCCATAGGCGTTCCCACGGTCGATCCTTCAGCAGTGATGGTGGTGGCCTAGCCACCCAAGTTTGCCCAGAACGCCGACGCTCAGGGAGCACTCCCGTCCCCTACAAGATGTGTTTTTCTACTGGTGAAACCCCCAACTTGAAGGTATCATGCCCCGTTCCTAGCTGGGGTGTTTAGCTCAGATGGGAGAGCATCGGCCTTACAAGCCGGAGGTCGCAGGTTCGATCCCTGCAACACCCACCACGGAGCGGTAGTTCAGTTGGTTAGAATATCGGCCTGTCACGCCGGGGGTCGCGGGTTCGAGTCCCGTCCGCTCCGCCAACTCGCGCCACGGGGCTGAGCGCTTGGGTGTCAGCGAGACGCAGCTATAGGCAGGCTGCTCCATGACACCCAACCCGACGCCCATTCTCCACATCACGCCCATTGAGAACTTGGGCTCGATCCTCGCTGCAGGCGAGCTGCGGGCGAAGCGGACACTCGATTGCGAGGGCGTGGAATACGCCAGCATCGCGCATCTGGACATCCAGTCCCGCCGCGCCTATACACAGGTCCCGTGCGGCCCGGGAGGCGTGCTGCACGACTACGTGCCGTTCTACTTCGGGTCGCGTTCGCCGATGCTGTTCGCGCACTCCAAAGGGGGCGTGGCAGGGTATGACGGCGGCCAGCGGTCCATCGTCCACTTCGTATCGACGGTGCGGGAGGTGCAGGCTGCTGGATTGGAGTTTGTCTTTACCGACGGCCACGGGGTCGCGGATGGTACGCGCTTCTACGAAAATGCCAGCCATCTTGACAAAATCGACTGGGACCTGATACGTGGTCGCTACTGGAAGAACACATACGGTGATCCGGATCGCAAGCGTCGCCGCCAAGCGGAATTCTTGGTACATCAACGACTTCCCATCGGAGCGGTCTTGGGGATTGGCGTGATCGATCAACATAGGAAAGCGGAAGTTGCAGCATTGCTCGTCGAGTGCGGCTTGACCATTCCGGTGGTTGTCCAGCGGGACTTGTATCACTAGGGAGGCCCCATGATCGAACCGATGCGAGGCAACCTGCTGGAGGCCGACGCCGAGGCGCTGGTCAACACGGTCAACTGCGTCGGCGTGATGGGCAAGGGAATCGCCTTGCAGTTCAAGCAGGCGTTCCCGGACAACTTCGCCCGCTACGCGAAGGCATGCAAGGAAAAGCGGGTGCGGCCGGGGCGCGTGCTGGTGGTGGAGACGGGCGCCGCGCTGAATCCGAAATACATCGTCAACTTCCCGACCAAGCGCCACTGGAAGGGCGGATCGAAGATGGAGGACGTCGAGACCGGGCTGGTCGATCTGGTTGCCGAGGTGCGGCGACTGGATATTCGCACCATCGCCGTGCCGCCCCTGGGCGCGGGGCTCGGCGGCCTGCACTGGCCAGAGGTCAGGGAGCGGATCGCGGCGGCCTTCGCCGAACTGCCCGATGTCCGGGTGCTGCTGTTCGAACCCGAGGGCGCTCCCCCGGCGTAGCGGGAGCCGGTGCGAACCCGACGGCCGAACACGACGCAGGGAAGGGCGCTTTTGGGGAGAAGGTGGCGAGCTGGAGCAGGCGCAAGAAGGACCTGATGAAGCCTCGC
>CAZNYE010000094.1:0-5588 GCA_964577185.1 uncultured Pseudomonadales bacterium
AGAGATATCCGCAGACACGCCGAGTTCGGCATCCCTCACGCTGATGAGCTCAGGAGGAAATTTTCTCGGCGCATGCTGCTCGAGTCGCTCTGGGAGAACTCCAGTGCGATTCGTACCCTGCCCTTCCAACTCTCGCGTGAAGAGTATGAGTTCCACCTGGACATAGGCGCCCGGATCGAATGAGCCCGAAACCTCTGCAACGAGCGGCCCCGAAAAAAAGAGGACAAGGGCAACAAGGAGTGGTTTCATGCCGCCGCCATATCAGCCTGATTGGTGGCACCGCTCTCAAAGGCAGCGAGATCGCCTAGCAGTTTCTCAAGATACCGAGCCCGCTGTTCAAGGGATTCAATGCGCTTCAGGAGGCCGAGCGTGTGCTCGCCGCGCAACTTAAACTCCTGGGGTCTGCTACTCACCAGGGCGATGATGGCCTGAATATTGACCTCGGCGCCCTTGTGAAAGCTGATTCGACCCCCGCGCTCGCTCAGTTCGATGGTGCGTATGCCAAGGGGCTTGGCGTCGAGCTTCACGAGGGTCACGAGAAAGAGATTCACCAACGCCCTTGGCAATTCGCCGTAACGGTCACGCACCTCACCACGAAGGTCTTCAAGTGCGTCCTTGCTTTGCTGGCTGGCAAGTCGCTTGTAGAGAATGAGCCGCTGATGCACATCCGGCAGATAGTCGTCGGGAATAAGCGCGGATTCGCCGAGCAGCACCTCGTCTCCGAGTTCCACGGGCACATCTGTATCAGGCACCCGGCCGCCTCTGAGCGCATCAACCGCACGCGACAACATGTCGAGATACATTTGAAAGCCAATGGATTCAATTTGTCCAGATTGATCCTTGCCCAGCAACTCACCCGTTCCACGAATTTCCAGATCGTGCGTCGCCAAGGAGAATCCGACTCCCAATTCTCCCGCATCGCGAATGGCTTCAAGGCGCCTCTGCGCATCCTTGGTCATGGACTTTGGATGCGGCGTCAAGAGGTAGGCATAGGCTTGACGATTTGAACGCCCGACACGACCCCTCAGTTGATGCAATTCGGCAAGCCCGAGTCTGTCGGCGCGTTCGACAATGATGGTGTTGGCATTGGGAATGTCTATTCCCGACTCTATGATGGTGCTGCACACTAGGAGATTGGTTTGTCTGTGCGAAAACTCGCGCATGGTGCGCTCGAGTTCCTGCTTGGGCATCTGCCCATGGCCTATGCCGATGTGCGCCTCTGGCACGAGCTTCGAGAGTTCCAATGCCGACTGCCGAATGGTGCGCACCTCGTTGTGGAGGTAAAACACCTGTCCCCCTCGCCCCAATTCGCGACGAATGGCCTCCTGTACGAGCCGCCGGTCGTCCTGGCGTACAAAGGTGCGAACCGGTAGCCGGTGCTCAGGCGCCGTGGCGATGATCGAGAGGTCCCGAACCCCATTCAGAGCGAGGTTCAAAGTGCGCGGAATCGGCGTTGCAGTAAGTGACAGCACATTGACATCCGCGCGCAGGCGTTTCAACCCCTCCTTTTGGCGCACACCGAAACGATGTTCCTCATCAATGATCACCAATCCCAAGCGCGAGAATTTCCAACCAGACCCGAGCAGGACATGGGTGCCAATGAGAATGTCGGGCCGCCCTTTGGAAACTGCTTGCTTGAGCTTCGAAATCTCCGCCGCGCTGCGCAGGCGGGATGCCGCCTCGATGGTTACGCCCAAATCCGCGAAGCGATCATTGAAGGTCTCAAAATGCTGTTGTGCGAGCAGGGTCGTTGGCACCAAGACCACTGTCTGTCGGCCGGCAAGCGCCGCCTGATAGGCGGCGCGCACCGCGACCTCGGTCTTGCCGAATCCGACATCGCCACAGACGAGACGGTCCGTTGGCCGCTCGGAGGCGAGGTCTTCAAGCGTCTGTGAAATTGATCGTTCTTGGTCTGGTGTTAGCTCCCAAGGAAATGAGACAGCAAGCTCCGCCATGGCCTCGGGATTCTGAGGCAAGGCCTCTCCCGACCTGACTTCGCGCCTGGCATAAAGATCAAGGAGTTCGGCGGCCATGTCTCTGATTCGCCTTGCCGCCCGATGTTTCGTCTTTTGCCATTGATCAGAGCCTAGCCTGTGCAAGGGCGCGTGGTCCGCGTCAGCGCCTGAGTAGCGTGATACCAATTCAAGTGAGGTCACCGGCAGATACAGGATCGCCCTTTCGGCGTACTCTATGATCAGAAATTCGGCCGTTTGGCCGTCGGTGGTCATGGTGGTGAGTCCACGATAGCGGCCCACGCCATGCGAAGCGTGCACCACTGGCGCACCAATATTGAGCTCGGTGAGGTTGTGAATGATCTGGTCGGGGTCGATTCGCCGTATCTTGGCGGCGCGCCGCTCACGAATGCGACCATCATCCCGAAACAACTGATCCTCATGAATGATGGCGAATTCCGTACTCGCAAGACCGGACTCCACGTGCCCGATCGCGATAGCGTATGGCTGTTCCGATTCGAGGAAGGAGGCGAACGACATGCAGGATTCAGCGCGAATGTCCACGCGTTGCAAGAATCGTGCCAACACCTCCCGACGCCCAGCAGATTCGGCCACAAAGAGCGCGCGCATGCCGGGTGCGCTCTGGAGGAAGTGCGTCAAGCGACGTGCAGGGTCCGCTCGCCTTGCCTCGGCGCGCAGATCTGGTAGTTCGTGGGTATCCAGCACGTGAATGTTCCTCGGTCCACCGATACGAATCTCGGCAAAGGACTTCAGACGAGCGAAGAGTTTTGGCACCTCTAGAAACAGGTGTTTGGGCGCTAAAACCGGACGCTCAACATCGTATGCCAAGGATTCATGCCGTTTCTTCACCTCAAGCTGGAATTGTTCCGCGGCGATATGGGTGTCCTGATCGGTCACCACCAAGGTTGTTGCAGCCAGATAATCGAATAGACACTCCAGCCCGTCGAAAAACAGCGGCAGATAGAATTCGACGCCGGGCGAGGCGTGTCCGTCACAGACCTCGCGATAGAGGGGACATCGGCGCACATCCACGTCGAAGCGCTCATGCCACTGGTGACGGAATCGGGCGATGCTTGTCGCGTCCAAGGGAAATTCGCGCGCCGGCACTATTTCCACCGTTGGGGCCCTGCCTGTCGTGCGCTGGCTCACCGGATCAAACTTGCGTATATCCGATACCTCGTCATCAAAGAAGTCCACCCGATAGGCCGCATCCGCGCCGAGCGCGTATAGATCAAACAGCGAGCCGCGCAGCGCGAATTCTCCCTGTTCACGCACATTTGACTCACTCGCATAACCTGCATCTGCCAAGCGCTGACGAAAGACAAGCGGATCGAGCTGGTCGCCAATTGACAATGACAGCATGCGGCCATCGAGAAAGTGCCTCGGTGGCAGTAGCTGCATAAGGGCTCTCACTGGCGCGACCAGCACCATGCGTTTCGCGAGTCGCAGGCCATAGAGGACGTGAAGACGCCGAGAGATGATTTCAGGATCGGGGGAAAAGACATCATAGGCCAAGACCTCCCAATCGGGAAATCCATGCACCTCGGGCGCATTGTCCAAGCCCCGCAGGAAGAAGGAAATGGCCCGCTCCAGCTGCCAGGCACGATTTGCGTCGGCAGCGACCACGACAGTGCTTCCCTCATGTCGGCTGGCTGCACTTGCTATGGCGAGGGCCTCCGACCCCGCGGGCAATCCACCCCAACTCATGCGCTCCTTGGCGGCGCGTGGGAGGGGAGGAGAAAAGACGTTCACGAACTGATTCTTGTCATCGACGGTTTGGGCTGACAATTGTACGCGCCTCGGATGAGGGCTCTTAACGCTCAGGTGAGAGTGTGAGTGTCTTTTGTTCCACGAACCCAGTCGGAGGTGCTGTCCAAGCGGAGTGTCGAAATTGCGAGTTAATTTCAGACTCGCGGTGCGATTATCCCTAGTCGCCGCGATTGTAGGAGTTTGCATGCTCTATCTGTTAGAGGAAGCTCTTGAATTGCGTGGTGTCACGGCCGGTATTCTCACAATTTCGTTGGTGAGTCTCTTCGTGCCTCTCACATACGTATTTCTCAATCGAAGACGGAAAGGATAAGTCTCACTTTCGAACAAGCTGGTCTTTAGGCTTGTGCTCGCGGTTCATACGCGGATTTCGCCTATGAACCCGTACAATTTTCCGCTGGCGGCTCAACCCCGCTAGACCGAATTGGTGAGCGCCTCAGGATAGAACTTGCTGTCCGTCCCAGTGGGGCCGTCTATAACCTCTAGCACTTCCGATAGATGTGCAAGAGACTGGACGCTGATGCGCTCGTCAACCGGATAGGATTGGTCGCCAGGGTAGAGAATCCACAAGTGGCTAAGATTCAAGCTCTCTAGTGCCACTCGCATGGATCGAGTAGTACCTGGGGCGTCCGCCAGCTTGCACTCAAAGCCATAACGCTTTCCATCCCGCATCACGAAAAGGTCAAGCTCGGCGCCCGCTTGTGTCCCCCAAAAGTAGAAGTCACGGCCCTCAATCACACTGATGAGTTGTTCTATGGCAAATCCTTCAAAAGAAGCGCCGACCTTCGGATGGCCAAATAGCCCTGGCTCCGAAGTGATGCCAAGCAAGCTGTGCAGGATTCCCGAGTCCTTTACGTACACTTTCGGTGCCTTCACCTGCCGTTTCTTCAGATTCTCGAACCAAGGTGGCAACACGCGCACCATAAATGCGCCAGCAAGAATGTCCAGGTAGTGCCGAGCCGTACCCTCGCTTGTGCCGAGCGAGCGCGCGAATTCCGCTGCGTTCCAGGTCTCTCCATGAAAGTGGGCGACCATGGTCCAGAATCTTCTCAGGGACTCGGGGGAAATTGTGATTCCAAGTTGTGGAACGTCTCGCTCAAGAAAGGTGCGGACGAAGCTCTCTCTCCAAACAACTGAAGCCTTCGCACTACTCGCAAGGTACGACCTTGGGAATCCGCCACGTGCCCATAGACGGTTCCACGCTCGCGATCCCACTTCACGAATTGAAAACCCAGCGAGGTCGACCAACCCCACGCGACCGGCCAGGGACTCCGAAACACCCTTGACCAGATTGGGAGATGCGCTGCCCAATATGAGAAATCTTGCTTCGTTGTCCTCTCTGTCAACGAGCACGCGAATTGTTTCAAGTAAGCTCGGAGCGAGTTGTACCTCGTCTATCACAACCAAACCACGCAGCCGCCCGAGCGCAAGCTCTGGAGTCTCAAGTCTGCGTCGATCAACCGCGGACTCCAAGTCAAAGTAGGTTGTCTCTGACTCCTCGCTGGCAATCTGGCGAGCCAGAGTGGTCTTGCCACATTGGCGCGGCCCGCTCAGCGCGACCACCGGATGTACAGCAAACTGCTCGCTAATCTGTGACCTGGGCGCATGTCGAGCGACTCGCATACAACTACCCCGATAATTCCTTGTAAACCCTTACTTCAAGTACGTATTTTCAAGGTTTATAGTCCGTCTTGCAAGCTTGTGGTTGTTGACACGTTGCGAGGCGCCGGGACCGTAACGCCTCGCGATAGGTCCAAATGAGGATCCGACAGCGGCCGCCAGAACATTTTTGTCCAACTGTAGAATCAATTTCGTGGAAGAACTTGATCAGGCTTCCAATCCCTAGCC
>CAZNYE010000095.1:0-3314 GCA_964577185.1 uncultured Pseudomonadales bacterium
CTCCTGACCCCAATCAGCGCTGCCCCGGCGCGCGTGAAAACAAGGGGGGTTGGGGGTGGTGTCCCGCCGCACGCGGAACACCCGGATCCGGGGCTTCGCACGGTCAAAAAACCGGCCCAGAACACAAAATCCTCGGCGCTCCGGCCAGTCCAACCCGCGAACTTAAGGGGCTGAGAAAAGTCGGATATGGCGCTTGAATACCGGACCGTTCTCAGCTAGGGTGTGTAATTGATTACACACCAGAGACTTGTTATTCATGACCCATCGAATCAACGTCATCGTACAAGATGACACTTGGCGCGTTCTTCAGGCCGTGCCTCCGGGACAGCGCAGCCGCACCATCAATCAAGCGCTACGAGAATGGGCGCTCAAGAGGAGAAGGCTCGATGCGGCTGCTGAGATGGACCGGTTGCGAGAGGAGATGGCGGCGTATCCCGTCACCACTGCCGAAATCTTGGGCTGGATCAGGGCGGACCGAGAAGGGGGGCATTAATGGTGGCACCACTCGTGGTGCCGGATGCCTCGGTTATTCTGAAGTGGGTTCTGCCCCCGGCCAGCGAGCCCGATTTTGAACTGGCGCTCGCACTGCGCGACGCCATCGCCTCTGGCGTCGTCCATGCTCGCGTGCCGTCTCTGTGGATATACGAAGTAGGCAACATGCTGGCGCGAGAGCGGCCCCGAGATGCGAGCCAATTGCTTGAACCGCTGCTACGCTTTGGTCTGACAAGTGCGCCGCAGTCGTCAAAGTGGCTTGCTCGTACGCTTGATCTGACAAGACACTATGGGGTCGCTTTCTATGATGCCGCATACCACGCCCACGCGATCATCGAACAAGGCCTGCTGATCACCGTGGACGAACGATATGTCGCTGCGGCAGGCGATGCCGGATTCGTTATGCGACTCTCGGAATGGGAGGGCGGCTTGACCGCAAAAGAAACTCGAGAATGAATAGCAAGAAGCCAAGCGAATTTTTCGACCATCTTGTCACCCGAGGGCGGGCACCGATCGGACAGATCGATCCACAAGAGGTGTCTTCCTTGGGAATCACTGTGCGGGGACAGGAAGCCGTCCTTGATCCGGACTTAGAACTACTTACTACCCAGACCATTCTCGAACATCTGTCCGCCGATGCGTGCGAATGGCTTGCCTCGCTACAAGTCAAATCCGCCACAGGCTCAACCAATACGGATCTGATGCGGTCCAGCCATGAGTCACTTGACGGTCATGTGATTTTGGCAGAAACACAACTTCTCGGCCGCGGTCGTCGTGGCAGAAGTTGGGCTAGTCCCTTTGCTCGAAACATCGCCCTGAGCATGGGTGTCAAGGTATCGAGGAGAGGCCAGGACCTGGGCAGCCTCAGCTTGGTGGTCGGCCTCGCCATCCTAAAGGCCCTGGAATCCCGCGGCGTGGGACATTTGGGACTCAAGTGGCCGAACGATGTCCTGTATGAGGGTCGCAAGCTGTGCGGCGTCCTCATTGAGATGGATCATTCCCGCGGCGGCCCTGAGGCGGTGATCGGAATCGGCATCAATCATGGTGGCGCAGACTTGGTGCGCGCGCAAATCGATCAGCCATTGGCGGATCTCACCGAAGCCGCGGATCCACCTTCTCGCAATGAGACCGCTGCAGCGGTGATTTCCCACGTTCATGAATACGCCATGCGTTTCAATGACCGCGGCTTTGCGCCGTTTCGCGACGACTGGGACACTCATCACCTCTTCACGGGCAAGGATGTCCGCGTGGCAGGCGGCGGGGATGAGCGAGTCGGCCAAGTACTCGGCGTGTCGAGCCTGGGTGAACTCAGGCTTCAGACCGACCAGGGGGAGGAACGCTTGAGCGGCGGAGAAATATCCATGCGCGGGGTCGCTTCATCCGCGTACTCGGCCGGGGACTTGTAGGAGTCTCCGCTAGGCTCATGGTTGACACGCTCACACCTGAAGAACGCAGCGACTTGATGAGTCGCATCCGCGCCAAGAACACCAAGCCCGAACTCTTCGTTCGCAGCCTCGTGCACGGCATGGGCTATCGCTACAGACTGCATAGGCGAGATTTGCCGGGTACGCCCGACCTTGTGTTCCCGAGTCGAAAGAAAGTCATATTCATGCATGGTTGCTTTTGGCACTATCACGATGATCCTGGCTGCAAGCTGGCACGCATCCCGAAGTCAAACCAAGAATTCTGGAAACCGAAGCTTGAGGGCAACCGGAACCGCGACAGGACGAATGAAGCCAAACTCCGGGAGCTTGGTTGGGAAGTGTTCGTGATCTGGGAGTGTCAGATTCGAAAAAAGGATTCCGAACCTCTACGGCGACAGGTCAGCATGTTTCTTGAGGCCTAGCCCCCACAGATTCAGGTCGCCTATAGCCGAGCGCTTCCGCCAGGTGTGGCTTGAGAATGTCTTGCGCGCCTTCTAGGTCGGCGATGGTTCTCGCCACCTTAAGCGTTCTATGACAGGCGCGCGCCGAAAGCTCAAACCTTTCAGCCGCCTTTGAGAAGTATGACCGCACGCTTGGTTCGAGGCCGCAGTCGCGCTCCACTTCCCTTGGAGTCAGGTCCCGATTCAGTTTTCCGGCCCGCCGCTGCTGTCGCTTGAGGGCTGTCGCGATGTCTTGGCGCAGTTGATCCTCTTCCAAGAGTCCATCGTTCGCGACTTGTGCACTGAGTAACTCGCCCGGCGGCACGCGCTCCACGCGCACACAAATATCGATGCGATCGAGTAATGGGCCTGAGAGCCTATTGCGGTAGCGGTTCTGCTCGCTCGGCGCACATCGACAGGTTGCACCGCGGTCACAGGCATATCCGGCCGGACAGGGGTTCATGGCGGCGACGAGTTGCACGTCAGCCGGGTATCGAACCGAACCCTGTGCCCGGGCGATGTGCACCTCTCGACTTTCAAGCGGTTCCCTTAATGCCTCAAGCACTCTGCGGTCAAATTCGGGAAGTTCATCAAGGAACAGAACGCCCTTATGCGCTAGCGATATTTCGCCGGGCCGGATTGGATGACCGCCTCCGATGATCGCGGCGGCACTTGCCGTGTGGTGCGGACACCGAAATGGGCATTCGTGGAGGAACTCGAATAGATTGCTACTGCCAGCCACGGAGTGAATTTTGATCGACTCCAAGGCATCGACGCGCGGTGGGGTCGGCCGCAGTCGAGTCAGCCTTCTTGCCAGCATGGTTTTGCCGGTTCCCGGCGGACCCTCCATCAGCATGTGATGTGCACCGGCGGCCGCAACGACGAGCGCCCGCTTGGCACCAGCCTGACCTCGCACATCTGAGAGAGAAAGGCTAGGCTTTTGTGGTGCACTATTTTG
>CAZNYE010000096.1:0-2429 GCA_964577185.1 uncultured Pseudomonadales bacterium
CCCTGCGAGATGGTAAAGCCTCCATCAACGATGCTCGGTGTGACATTGCCATGGTTGGCCTCGGAGGGTTTTCCTTTCCCGTCCTTGCCAAGCCCTTTGCCGCCTGTGTTGGCATCGAGTGTCCAGGACGGGGCGGTGGAACTTTCTTCCTTGCGCTCACGAAGTGTGCCCGCGCCCAACATGATTTGCGCCGGATCGATTCTGCTACTCGTCCTCCTACCTGCTTGCGCGCCATAGCCAATGATCTCGGACACGAGTGCTCGCTGGAACTTCGCACCGAGGCCGCCACGCGGTCCGGTCGAATCCCACACGCCAAACACCAGCGCCGTTGGGCACAGCCCGAATAAGCCGGTGGTGTTGCGGCTCTCGGCGGTATCGAGCACCCGGCCTATGGTCGATTTGCGAAAGATGACCCCATCAAGGAGGCTGTCGCGGAACAATGCGTCGGCGATTCGATGAGGCGCCTCCAAACTGCTGACAGTGAATTTCTTCAGCAGCGTGTCGTCGTCGAACTTGGTGAGAAGTAGCGGAAGCTGTATTTCTTGTTGCCGATGTGCTTCCAGCAATGCCAGTTCCATTCGGTTGGCCTGGGACTGCACCGAATCGAGCAGGACGCAAGGTGTGACCTCTCCGGTCTCAGGGTGTACGCGGTCCTCCGTTGCATATTTTCCTCCTTTGTACGTGGGAGGAAACACCTTGTCTCCTGGTCCGCCGGTCGGTTGGTAGCTGGTGACGCAACGAAAGGCGGCAGCGCTACCGCGAACGGCGCCTATCAGGTCTGAAAGTGCGATCTCGGACATCACCGATGATTTACTCTGCATTGGGACGTGGATTGGAACCTTGAGCCTGCAAGAGCGGATTCAAATCCGTGGATTATGAGGCCTATGAGGTGAGGAACTCGTGCGCGAGATCTTCTGATCGCGACCAAAGGCGTTCCACGAGCGCCGCATCATC
The DNA here is from genome assembly GCA_964577185.1 of uncultured Pseudomonadales bacterium. Classification (GTDB taxonomy): domain Bacteria; phylum Pseudomonadota; class Gammaproteobacteria; order Pseudomonadales; family Azotimanducaceae; genus Azotimanducus. The sequence continues at coordinate 955 of CAZNYE010000096.1, forward strand.
GGCGAGCGTGTTGTAGCTTGAGCGCCGGCAGTTGGAGAAGTACTCGCCGCTCACATCTTGGATGTCGGGGCTTGTCGCCACGAAGCAGCCGGTCGCCGCCCCTTGTGGCACGTTGACGCTGATCGGTTTGGAGAAGAAATAGAGAAGCTTGTTGACGATGCCTGCATCGCGCCCGAGCCCGGTTTCGATCACGCCCGGATGCACGGCATTGGCGGTGGCATTGCTTCCCTCAAGACGTAGCGCGAGCGCCTTGGCAAGCATGACATTGGCCAGTTTTGACCAGCCGTAGAATTTCCAGGGACTGTAGCCGCGCGAACCGTCAAGATTGTCGAAGTCTATGCCTCCACTCAACATCAGAAGCGTTTTGTGGGCATCGCTAGACAGCAGGACGATACGGCCTTCGCTGGCGTGTTTCACCTGATCAAGCAGGTGATGGATGAGCACGAAGTGTCCCATGTGATTGACGGCGAACTGCGACTCCACACCGTGATGCAGCGCGAGTTCGGTCGGTGCCATGATGCCGGCGTTGGCGATGAGTATGTCGATGGTTCGCCCGGTCGCCAGAATCGCTTGCGCACAGTCCTTGACCGATTGCCAGTTGCCGAGCTCGCATGCGAACGGAAGCGCCTCGCCGGGCGCCTTGTCGCAGGCTTGGCGCGCCTTGTCTAGGCTGCGGGCGAGACCGAACACGCGCGCTCCGCGAAGGCAGAGCACACGCATGGCTTCTTCGCCGAGACCCGAGTTGACGCCAGTAATGACCGCAGTCTTGCCGGATAGGTCAATACCTTCGGTGACTTCCTCCGCCGTTCTTACGTGACCAAATAGCACTAGGAACTGGCTCAGTCGCTAAGCTCGGCCCAACTGTCGGCGGCGTAGGCTTCGGCAATTGTTTTCGCCACCTGCCCCATGGTCGGCACCTTGCCATCGTGTGCCGTCTGGATCACGCCCTCGGAGTCGAGGAAGCTCAAATCCACATGTCCCGCCTTTGCGCGCAGCGCCCCAACCGTCGCTTCTTCTCGCGGAAGATACTTGAAGGGGTCGAACCCGTAGAGCTTCATCGCGTTCAGGTGGGTGATTTTGTTGATCTCCTCGTCCGTGCAGCCCTCGAAATCGGGGAACACGGTTTCGGGTGAACGCGGCCAGGTGCAGTCCGAATGTGGGTAGTCGCACTCCCAGGTCATGCTGTCGATGCCCGTGACTTCGCGATTCTCGATCGCCACGCGGTCTTGGATAAAGCAGGTGAAGAAGTTCCGGTCGAAGACATCGCTCGGCAGCATGTCGCCGAAGTCCTGATGTGTCCAAGCGCTGTGATGCCTGTAGGTGAAGTTGGCGCGCTCCTTCCAGTGCGGCACCCATCCGGCGCCACCTTCGGAAAGCGCGAACATGATTTTGGGAAACTTCCGGCAAATCGGAGACCAGACAATATCGGATGCCGTATTGAACAGGGTGACCGGCATGTTGGTCACGAACACGTC
>CAZNYE010000097.1:0-6722 GCA_964577185.1 uncultured Pseudomonadales bacterium
ACGAAGGGCTTGGTTACGAGGAATTAGCAGTACTCGGAATGGATTCTCTTTTGGAATTTGCCGCTGTGGGGTGGTCGCTCGCGCCCCTTCGCGTCTATTTCGTTCCGAAAGCGAAGTGAGCTGCTCCTTAGAAACGGGGAGGCGGGTCCGCGCATCCGATGTTTTCACATGGGTTGAGTCATTCCCAAGGTTGGTGGGGTGTCGGATTAATCGGGCCTGCGAAGGGGTGGCACGCGTGCGCCTTCTGTTTGAACCGAAAGTGCTCCTTGGGCTGAGGCAAATGGGACCGGACCATGCGCATGCACGCGGATAATCACGGTGCCGGCCGATCTTCAGACCTATTTCGTGAAGAGGTCGTGGCGCGCTTCCGGTCCAGCCCATGGCAGCCACCTTTATTATCTAAGCCCGTTTCCTGGCCAATCCTCGCATTGCTTGCCTTGAGTGCCACCTTGCTGGTACTTGTGTTCTCGGTCAGCTTCGAGTTCGCGCGAAAGGAGCAGGTGCAGGGGCACCTTTCACCTAGGGGCGGCTGGGCGAAACTGGTAGCGAATAGAAGCGGCGTTGTATCGCAGCTGTTTGTGACTGAAGGTGCAACCGTAAAAAGAGGGGCACCATTGCTGGAAGTCGCGGCTGGGGATGGGCTTGGGCCGTCGTTGACCGTCAGGGAGAAGATGCTCTCAGAGATCCGCGCTCGACGTGAAGTGATTGGGTCGCAAAAGAGATTGGCGCGACGGAACCATTCCGCGGAGCGTGAATCTCTGATTCACTCGACCGAAGCGGCCCAAGAGGACCTTCGGGCGCTGGAACGCGAAATTGAATTGGCAATGATTCGACGCGAAATGGCGGACCATCACTTCTCTGCCTCACGAAAACTTCATATCGCTGGCGTGATTTCCGAGATCGATTTGGCCCGGGCGGAGGATGAATTGAGACTGAGGCAGCTAGCCGAGTCCGAAAAACGACGAATGGCCATGTCCATCAGCAATAACCTCAAGACACTCAAGTCTCAACTTGAGCAGATCAAAGTCGAAAGGGATATGCGCTTAGCGGCTCTGGAAGATCAGTTGCACCATCTAGCATTGGAAGAGGCCCAGGCAAGCCTGCAGGGCGGGGCGCTGCTCCTTGCTCCCAGAGATGGCGTGGTGGCATCACTACAAGTGGAGGCTGGAGATTCGGTGCACGTGGGTGAGCGGCTGCTGGATATCGTCCCCGAGGACGCTTCGATGATTGCCGAGCTCATAGTGGGATCCAGCGCGATTGGCTTTTTGGAAAAGGATCAGGAGGTACGCGTCTATCTGGATGCCTTCCCTTTCGAACAGTACGGTTCGCAGACCGGGCGGATCGTCAATGTGGCGCCAACTGCCATTGATCCTCTTGAATTTGGGATGACTGATGCACCGCTCACTGGTCCCATGTTCCGCGTCACGGTTGAATTTCCGGAGGGGTTGCAGGTGCCTGCAGCGGGCCACTCGGCGCTCAAGCCCGGATCTACCCTATCAGCAGATTTAATTCGTGATCATTCCACACTCTTCGAATGGTTACTTGAGCCCGTCAAGGGCGCGGCGGAGCGGATATAACGAATGGGATGGTCAATGCGCATCCCTGTCGTTCTTCAATCAGACCGGTCCGAATGCGGACTGGCCTGCTTGGCCATGGTGGCTGGATCCTATGGGCATCATGCGACCCTCCGGGAGTTTCGATCAAAGTTCCACCACTCTTCCCGAGGGATTACTTTGGCGCGCTTGAGGGAATGTGCCGAACACATCGGATTGAGGTGCCGTGCGGTCAGGGCCGAATTGGAGGAGATCGATCAGTTGCGAGCTCCGGCGATTCTTCATTGGGAACTTGATCATTTCGTCGTCCTCCAGTCTTCGGGAAGGCGCCGCATCACGATCATTGATCCTGCGGTAGGGCAACGGAAACTAACCTTCGCGGAGGTGAACGAGAAATTCACCGGCGTGGCGATGGAGCTGATACCAACACCGTCCTTCTCAAAAAAGGAGGAAGCGGAGAACGTGCCGCTGCGCAGTTTTTTCTCATCCTTTCGGGGGCTCGGCCGCCCACTCTCAGCAACCTTTGCGATGACTCTGACCATCCAATTGTTCGCGCTGGCGGCACCGTTGCAAATGCAATTCACGATCGACCAAGGCATTCGACAGGGAGACATGAATCTGGTGATGGTGATTGTGTTGGGGTTTGCCATGCTCGGGGCAATCGCGTCTCTGACTGGCTATTTTCGATCATTGTTGTTGCTGTACATAGGAAACACGTCGGCCTTTCGAATGGTCGGAGGATTGGCGCACCATCTCATGAGATTGCCAGATGGATGGTTTGAGGCCCGGCACACGGGGGATGTGCTTTCTCGATTTAGCTCGCTCTCGCCGATTCGCCGATTTCTGACCACCGGAGCGTTTGCCATGGTATTGGACGGTGTGCTCGCATTGGGAGCCTTCGCGATGCTGCTGTTTTATTCCGTTGAATTGACGCTTGTGGCATGCGGATTTCTGCTGGTATCCGGGATCATTAGCGCGGCTACCATAGGGCCCATGCGCAATCTCACTAATGAATCCATTGTCGCGGGAGCGCTACAAAACTCTGCGTTCATAGAGAACGCTCAGCGTCACAGGGCGATCCGACTGCTTGGCGCGGAGGATGATCGCGGGGAGGCATGGGGAGAACGGTACGTGGCTTCCATCAACGCATCCACGAGATTGAGTCGATTTGGAATCCATTTGGGATTGATCGGATCGTTTCTTGGGATCGTGCGCGGAGTGACCATGCTACTGCTCAGTGCCGGCAAGGTTGTGTCCGGTGAATTTACGCTCGGCATGCTCTTTGCATTTACCGCCTATCGAGGCATGTTTGCGGGGCGCGTGAACGGGCTTATCGGAGCCTTTGTTGGACTGCGAATGTTGAAGTTGCACCGTGAAAGGGTGGGGGAGATCAGCCTAGAGGAACCCGAAGTAAAAGATCTAGGCTCGGGAATCCGCACTGAACTTAGAGGAACGGTTGAGTTTCGTGCCGTCGACTTCTCTTATGGGAAGGAAGAAGAGTCCGTGTTGAAGAACTTTAGTCTCACAGTGCGTGATGGCGAGTTCGTTGCCATAACCGGGCCATCGGGCACAGGAAAGTCGACTGTCATCAAGCTGTTGTGCAAGTTGATCGAACCGGTTGACGGGGAGATTCTGGTGGATGGCATCAATCTACGCCGCCTTGACACGGTGAATTTCAGGCGCCAGCTTGGGGTAGTCATGCAGGATGATGACTTGTTTTCGGGAAGCCTTGTGGAGAACATCGCCGTGGGAGAAAGCCACCCGGACATGGAGAAGGCGGAGCGCGCGGCTCGGCTGGCGGGAATTCATGACGACATTGCAAGAATGCCGATGGGATACTTGACCCTCGTGGGAAACATGGGTGCTTCGCTTTCGGGAAGTCAACGCCAACGCCTGATGATTGCCAGGGCGATTTATAGAGATCCGCCAGTCATTCTGCTTGATGAGGGGACGGCCCATCTCGATGATGATCTGCAACAGCAAGTGTTGAAGAATCTATGCTCGTTTGGATCCACCATCATTTGGGTGACTCATGATGATCGGGTCTCGAATCGGGCAGACCGTTGCGTTGATCTGACCGATTGTTTTCGGCCAGCGTAAAACTGATCCAACGATCCGGGTTGCTCACGCACACCGGGAATCCTTATGGCTCCATGGAGTTCCAACCATCGGCTTGGGCGTGGCTTAGTCCAATGCTGTCCGGATCTTGTGTGTTCGGTCCCAGAACTCTCCTGCGCAGTTATCAATTCGGTTACGCGAATGGGAATATTGGGCGCATCTGACTCCTCAGTCATTGAATACTCCCGCCCTGAGGTTATGCGGGTCCAGCCCTTGAATGGCTCGCAGTTGTTCAACGCTCGGCACCGGTGTCTCAATCAGTTCCGCGCTGCGTTCGAGTGCGAATCCCGTGTTGTCCTGAACTTCTTCGAATGTGACACCGGGATGCAGGCTGATGACTCTGATGGCATTGTCAGTACCTTGAAAGTCCATCACGGCGAGATTGGACACTATGCGCCGGAGGTCGAGGAATTTCGGTTTCTTGCCATTCGGCCAGCGCATCGGGTTGTATCCAATGCCGCCGACCATATCCACCTCGCCCTCCACAAAGGTGCGCCGGTCGTGGCTTGGCACGAACATGGAATTGGCGTTGCTGATGGTGTTGCCTGGATAGCCGCGCACGCCGAGAAGCGCTGCCTTTGGCCGCGCATAGTCACCTATGACAGAGATGTTCATTTGCCCGAAACGATCAACCTGCACTGGTGTCACCATGGCATGGCGCTTGCCCTTGTAGATAATGTCGAACACGCGTTCGTAGGTCATCAATCCTTCGATTTTTGGCCGGTATTCGCCGCGCGGTCCCACCGGCACCGGCTCGCTCACAAGATAAGCTTCGCCCTCGGTCATCATGAGGCCGGGCTCGAAAGTTGATTTGGCAAGTGATGCGGCGAGCCGCGGCACCAAACCAATACTAGTGATCAAGCGTTCGCCATCGCCGCGAAAAGCCTCGGCTGCGGCCGAAATGCACAGTTCAGCGAGTGAGTAAGTCATGTCAGCTGCCTAGAACACCGGCAGCGGGAGAGAGTCGATCCGGTCGGTGCCGCCAACCAACTCAAGATAGTCTGCCAGGCTCTTCGCTTCGACAAACTCGCTGAAGTAGTCCGACCAGCCGCCCTTCGCAGCCGCGCTGTAGCGGCGCAGGTGTTCAACGTCTATTCCATAGCGGGGCCCGCAGGAGGTCGGATGGGCGCCGTGAGCTGCGAGTGCCACGCCCTGAACCAGGTTTCGTTCAATCGGCATCTGTAGCGCGATCATGGGGTCGTTGAAGGCATGGGTCGGAACGATTTCTTCTGTGGTGAGGAAGGCCCTGTCGGCGGCGCGGCAAAACCATTCATCAAAGAACGGATCGGGACCAGAAATGCGCGAATTGCCCCAATTGTCTGCTTGATTGACATGACACACGGCGAGATCAACCGGCAATGCCGGAACCGCCACCAATTCCTCATTGCTGTATGGAGAACGGATCATCCTGATGTGCGGATTCTTGGTCAGTACGTCGGAACCAATCCCAACCCGCGTGGGGAGAAAGGGCAGACGTGCGGCCGCGGCCTTGAGGCCGAGCTGGAACATGCCTTCGTCAATTTCCATGACCTCGAAGCTGCCTGCCTGCCGTGCGGCGCGGAAATGTGGCTCCAGGGGCAGGGTGTCCATCGACACGAAGCCGAACACCAGCTTCTTGATCTTGCCAGCCGCCGTCAGCATGCCAACGTCGGGACCGCCATAGGAAAGTAGAGTGAGATCTGTGACCGGGCTTTGCAGCAGTTCACGTACGAAGGCCATGGGTTTGCGACGTGCGCCCCAGCCGCCTATGCCGATGGTCATGCCGCTTTCGATTTCGGCGACGATCTCAACGATGCTCTTCGTCTTGTCCATCATGCGCCCGGAAACTGATATTCGTGACCCCATATGTCTCCTACCGTGCTCTTCGTAGGAGTGAAGTCGTCCCAGTCGAACTGCAGCCCGTCATAGCCGACTTCCACCGGGATGCCGCCGGGCGCAAGAAAATAAAAGGACACCATGCCGTCGTTCAAGTGACGACCGAGCGTCGCGGTGAGTGGATGGCCAGCCGAATTGACGCGGTCAAGACACGATCCGACGGCATCGAGCGTGGTCATCTCAACCATGATGTGCACCACCCCCGAAGGGGCGGGGCCATTGAAAAACCCCAGGCTGTGATGTCGAGGACTCTTGGCGTGCAGGAAATTCACCCTCATTTCGGGTGCACCTTCGGCCGGCGGGGGCAGCGTGAGTTCATCGCTCATCGCGAACCCCATCACCTCAAGGTAGAAGTCGGTGGTGGCATCAATGTCGGTTGCGGGAAGAATGGCATGACCAAGGCCAATCTCATCGGCAACGAATTCGACGCCATCAATCGGAGACCGGAAGGCCGAATCGGTGCTGCCGCGGCCGCGAAAGATCTCGAATCGATTGCCTGAGGGGTCTTGACCTGCGACAAACTCATCCACGCGCCGCGCCGCGCAGTCTTCGGCGGAGCCAGATGTCAGGGCAACACCCTGCTCGGAGATTCGCTCGACCAACTTTTGGAAGTTTTCCGAAGTGCACTCCCATGCCGCGCAGATAAATCCATCCTGCTCTGCGGGCTCCACGATGAATCGCACTGGTGCCGAGTCCATGCGTAGATGTACTGCGCCATTTCCTTGCGTGTCCGCCTGAAATCCCAGCACGGATTCTCCGAGCTGTGCCCATTGACCGGGGTCGCGCATGCCGATGCGTACATATCCCAGTGATTCGATGCTCCGTGCGTTGCTCATGTGTTCGCCTGCTGTGTGTGAATCCCTTCCTTCTCTCTTGCCAGGTCCAGCGCCACATCGACGATCATGTCTTCTTGTCCGCCCACCATGCGCCGCCTGCCGAGTTCAACCAGAATCTCGCGCACATCAAGTCCGTAGTCCCCTGCCGCCTTTTCGGCATGCCTTAAGAAGGACGAATACACGCCCGCGTATCCAAGGGATAGGGTTTCACGATCCACCCGCACGGGACGATCTTGCAGCGGGCGCACGAGATCTTCTGCGGCGTCCATTAGTTTGTAGAGGTCGCAACCATGCTGCCATCCCTTGCGCTCGGCGGCGGCAATGAATACTTCCAAGGGCG
>CAZNYE010000098.1:0-4554 GCA_964577185.1 uncultured Pseudomonadales bacterium
CGGGGCATGTGGAGGGTTCCCTCTTTATGCGCTGGACGCGCTGCGAGGCCTACCCTGAGGCCGTCACGACAAGACTCATCAAACTCCGAGATCTCAAGAATTATCTTCCGGCGGACACGCCTCGGGTAAGCCCGGACGAGCGCAAGGAAGCCATTTCCAAGCGACAAGCGGCGGTTAGTCGCAGGTATTCATGAGACTCCGCATGGAATCTCCCTGTCTATGTGTCTATGTGTCTCAATTCGTATCGTAGGCGAAGGTAAGTCCCCAGGTCCGTCCGCGGTTGTAGCCGCCCATGATGAAGTTGCTCACTTGGAAAGTGCTTTGCAGCACGCGCTTGTCAGAGAGGTTCTTGCCCTCCAGAGACACGCGCCAACGATTGTCGCTGGAGCGCAAGGTGACGAAGGCATTGGTGAGGGTGCGTGACTCTGAAATCACTTGCGATACGAAGGGGTCACTGAGATCGATCGGTGAGTCTGTATACATCTCATCTCGGTAGTCGGCGTCGAGACCGAAGGTCAGCGAGCCGATGTTGCCGACTTTGGTCGTGTATTGAATCCGTGCCTGAGCGGTCAGCTCGGGTGCGTAACCCAGGGCGTTTTGATCGGCAACATTTCCCAGCATGCCAGTGCCCGGTATCTGGTCAATCAATTCGTTGATCTCCACATCCAGAATGCCCACGTTGAGACTGACCGCCAAGCCGTCAACTGGCGGCAGCCACAGAAGTTCCACTTCCGCGCCGGTGGACTCGGCCTCACCCACATTGTCGTTTACCTGAACCAGGGCGGTGGTTGCCGGGTCGAGCGCCACCACAGTGAATTGCTTGTCCTCATATTCGTTGAGGAAGGCTTCGAAATTCAGCCGCATGGTGCCGTCCAAAAGGGTAGTCTTTACACCTACGGAGTAGGTGGTGACGAATTCAGGTTCATACACCGGCGCGATAAAGTCTCGACCTGTGTAGGTGAAGCCACCAGACTTAAATCCGGTCGACGCGCCCACATAGACGAGTGTGTCCTCCGACACCTTGTAGCTAAGCCTCGCACTCGGCGTGAACTCGTCCCATTCGTCATTGCCTATCTTATTCTCTGGATAGGTGACGACACTCGGCATGTTCCCAAGCCCTACTATGTTTCCGTCCTCGTCCCTATGGGGCAAGAATAAATTGAAGAAGGGCAAGTTGGGAAATATTCGCGCACCAGTAGGTGAAAGCACCAGCGGTGCTTGCTCCAAGCCCGGAATACGAACGAACGCCGCCACATGATTTGTTAAGGTGACATCGGCGACTTGATTGATCTCCTTCTTGTCGGTGGTTAAGCGACCGCCGATGGAAAGCTGCCACTGCTCATTGAAATCCCAGTCCACATTGACATAGAAGGAGGTGGACTCCAGGGGCCGTTCATCCAGGTAGGTGGTTTTCACATGGGAAGTGAGCAAGCGCAGAAACGGTGTTTGTACGGTCAAGGATTCGTTGTTGTAGTAACCATCCAGGTAATAGAGACCTAGCACGGCGTTGATATTCCCGCTGCTGAAGTTTACCTGCAGTTCTTGCGAGAAATCCTCGGTATCCCATTCCTGCAGGGTATTAATGAATACCTGATCACTGCCGTCAAAGTCAAACGGTGCGGCGCGGACCATCTCACGAATCGCCGTGATGGACTTGAGTGACCAAGTGTCACTGAGATCCCAGGTAGCAGTGAGCGAGAGGCCGTTGGTGTCGATAAAGTACTCGTCAAAGCCGCCCTCGATGAAGGCTGTGTTCACCGTGTCTACGTCTGATGGCAGGCTGATGTCCAAGGTCTGACCAGGTGCAAGAAATCCTGCACCGGGAACAAACTGGTTCGCAGTAGCGAGCAGTGCTCCAAAGGCGCCCAGTCCGGCTGGGCCACCCAAATTCACCGCAACCCTGTTCGGCACGTAAGGATCTGAACGATCTCGCATCAAGTCCGCGACGAGCTTCAGGCGCAGGGAATCCGTGGCCTGCATCACAAGCGTACCGCGCGCGGACAGGATATCGGGGCTGGCGTACTCGTTACCGTTGTAGCGGTTGGTCTGATAGCCCTCATGCTCGGTCTTGGAAACAGCAAACGAGCCCCATATCGAGCTAGAGCCAAGCGGGCCAGACAGACCTGCTCGATATTTGCGAAGGGAATCCGTACCCACCTTGGCCTCAAAGTGCATGCGGGTGTCTTCGGATGGCTCCCGACTCACGTACTTGATTGCGCCACCAATGGTGTTGCGACCATAGAGATTGCCCTGCGGACCCTTCAGTATCTCGATTCTCTCGACATCGTAGACATCGAGCAGCGAACCCGACGTGCGGTTGAGATAGACATCGTCAACGTAAATGCCAACACCTTGGTCAAAGCCGGGGTCATTGCCGATGCCGCGGATGAATACCAGCAAGGCGCCGGAGATCAAGCCGTTGGTCTCGGTCATGGCCACGTTGGGTGTTAGGCGCCCGACTTCCTCAATCGTATCTATGCCGCGCTCCTTGAGCTCTTCAGCGCCAAACGCGCTGACGGCCGCCGGAACATCCTGCAGGTTTTCAGCCCGTTTGCGCGCTGTGACCACGATTTCTTCGATGACGTTTTGAGCGAATGCGGGAGCGACAGCAATCGCGCCGCCAAGCACCATGAATGGGGTTGCCGCGCCCAGCAAGGCGCGACGAATTAGGGGATTGAGAGACATGATGACGTACCTACCCTCCAGATCATATGCCCCAACGAGGCAGAAGTTGATGTTCTGTTGACTATAGCAGAAGTCCACGCATTTGAATGATTCTGGAAGAAAGTTCCGCTCTTCCAAGACGTTCCCGCACAAGGCGCCTGTTCCGGTATGCTTCGTGCTCTTCTAGGAGGATCTCGTGGAGAACGAAACACCACACGTCGAGTTTGTCGGCGTATCAAAGAGATACGACGAGCACAATCTGGTCGTCAAGGAGCTTTCCTTGAGTGTGCGCCGAGGTGAGTTTCTCACCCTGCTCGGTCCTTCCGGGTCGGGCAAGACCACTTGTCTCATGATGCTTGCCGGATTCGAGAGCTTGACTGAGGGAGAAATCCGCGTAAACGGCACGTCGATCGGTGCCACGCCGCCCGACAAGCGGGGAATCGGCGTGGTATTTCAAGACTACGCCCTGTTCCCACATATGACTGTTGGCAAGAACCTCGCATTTCCGCTTGAAGTCCGTGGCATGGAGCCGGAACAGCGTCAGCGGCGCATCGCCCGGGCGCTTGTCCTGGTACGTCTCGAAGGCTTTGAGGATCGCCGTCCAGCGCAGCTCTCTGGCGGTCAGCGGCAGCGGGTCGCCATCGCCCGCGCGCTTGTGTTCGAGCCGGAGTTGGTGCTCATGGATGAGCCCTTAGGCGCGCTCGATCGACGGCTGCGCGAAGAGTTGCAGTACGAAATACGCCGTATCCATAGTGAACTCGGAGTCACCATCGTCTATGTGACCCATGATCAGCAGGAGGCCATGGTGATGTCCGACCGCGTGGCCGTCTTTCGAGAGGGGCGCATAGAGCAGATTGCGACACCTGAAGTGCTCTACGAGGAGCCCAGGCGTTCCTTCGTGGCGCGTTTCATCGGTGAGAACAACCTGCTCAAGGGTCGAATTCTGTCCGTCGAACGGGGCGTGTGCAGGGTCGAGGTTGAGGGCGGTGAGGTACGGGCGGCGCATCTTGGTGACTTGCGGCCTGGAGACGACACGCTGGTGGCGGTACGTCCGGAAAGGGTCAAGCTGGCCGCGGAAAGGGACAGCTTCGCAAACGAGTTTGTAGCCGAGGTGCAGGATCTGACTTTTTTGGGCGATCACCTTCGCGTGCGATTCGCTCTTTGCGGCAATCCCGAATTTATCGCCAAGATTCCCAACATCATCGGACATGGTGGGATATTGCCGCAAGATGAAGTGCGTGTCGGTTGGGCTACCCTTGATTGCCGCGCCCTGAACATGGAAGCGAATTAAGTATGTTGTGATCGAGTCCATTCATGGACTTGATCACGACACAACTAATTCTGGTAATCCATCCGCCAGCCGCCGCCGAGCGCCTGATACATGGAGATGATGGCATTGAGATGCGCAAACTTGTTGCTGAGCACCGCATCTCGTGTCGCATAGAGGACATTCTGAGAATTGAGGACAGTCTGATAGTCGTCAACGCCTTCCCGGTAGCGCACCTCTGCGATGCGCAATGACTCCGTGGCGCGCGCGAGGTCTTCAAGCGCGACCCGGCCGAGGGACTCGAGTAGCGTGATGTTGCCGAGGGCAACTTCAATGTCGTTGAAGGCGCGAATGATTGCGCGTCGATAGTCGGCGATGAGGGATTCGTAGGCGAGCTGTTGACGTTCCAACGCGCGACCGCGACGGCCAGCATCAAAAATCCGCTGCACGAGTCCCGAGGTCACCGATACACCAAGGCTCGCACCATCCACTAAGTCGGTGAGCGAGTCGCTCGCGCGATTCGCAGAAGAAGTCAGGGAAATGGTCGGAAGCAGGTCACGCCGCGCGATATCGAGGTTGGCGCGCGCCACGGAGTCATTGCGCATCGCAGAGGTGCGCTACCG
>CAZNYE010000099.1:0-6963 GCA_964577185.1 uncultured Pseudomonadales bacterium
TCGCTATCCCTCGCACCAAGCCCCTCAGAGTGATAGTGGCGCCACTCACGCCGTCGATGTCACCGCCGTCCTTGACAAGTTCCCAAGAGGTCTCCCGCGCATTGCGCCCCTTAAGGCTGTGGATCCAATTTGATTTGCTCGCTTCTATGATGTCGCCAAGGCCAGGCGTTTCGCTGTGCGAGGTGATACGCACTCCAGTCACCCGTCCGACGCTACTCACCGCCAGGACAAATTCAATATCACCCGCATAGCCGGAGCCGCTGCCGGGGATGATCGCCGCCTGCAGCATGCTTTGCTGATCGCACAGGGAGATGGGTTCCTTGAGACGGCTTGAATCGAGGTCGAGAATCTCCGAGGTGTCAGCCTGCAAGAGTTCCATCAAGCTGGACCTCAAGTAGTCGCGCTGGTTTTCCAAGCGCGTGTCTTCGGTGAGCTGAGAAACCCAAAGCACCATGAGGCTGCCGAGGCTTGTGATCAGACCGAGATGCAAGGCGGTGCGAAGGTTCATGTTTGAACGCTCCGGCGACGCCTGCCTATCCATTCATCAATGAGCGGCGCGCTGATGTTGCCAAGCAATACCGCGAAGGCGATGCCGTCTGGATAGGCCCCGAAACTGCGTATCAGAAACACCAAGAGACCCACCATTGCGCCAAACACAAGTTGTCCGTGACGGGAAACCGGTGCGGTGACGGGATCGGTGACGATCAACCAGGCACAGAGCATGGTCCCGCCGCTAAAGAGATGCATGAGGGGTGAGCCGAGACTCTCTGAACTGCCGCTGTCGTACCCGAAGGCCGCACAGAGGACAAGACTGGCAAGGAAGGCAACGGGTGCCTGCCAGCTGATGATGCGTGTGAGCAGCAGGAAGACGCCTCCGACGAGGAAACCGAGGTTCATCCATTCCCAACCTCTGCCGCCCAGTACGCCAAAGGCTTGCGGCCAGACATCGGCAACCGTGCCGGCGCCTCGGTAACGGAACACCTCAAGTGGTGTTGCCGAGGTCACGCCATCCACTACCCAGACGGACAACTCGCTGGGAAAGGCGACTAGAACTATGGCGTAGCCAGCCATGGCCGGATTCAAGACATTGTTGCCGAGTCCCCCATAGGCGTGCTTGGCAAGCCCCAAGCCCGCGATGAGCGCGATGAGCAGGACGTACCAAGGTGCGCTTGCAGGCAGGCAAAGCGCGATCAGCAGTGAGGTGACCAGGGCGCTGCCGTCCCAGAGGTGCCGTGCAACAGCCGTGCGGCGAAGATACAGGCACACGGCCTCTACTGCCAATCCCATTCCTACCGCCAATCCAAGTTGCCATAGGAGCGCGACTCCAAACCAAGGGAGCATGCAAAGCACTCCTGGAACCATGGCAAGCAGTACCCATCTCATGACACTTGGTGTGTCGGGTGGGCTCATGGCGACTCGTCTTCTTGCTTCGTTCGGCCCGGGCCAAGTCTCTGCAGACGCTCTCGGCGTCTAGACTCGGCTTTTGTGATCTCCTGGCTTCGACGCAAACTGGTATTGTCGTAGAGTTCTGCGGCGCGCTCCGCCTGACGGCGCAATTCTCTGCGCCTCCGATCACGAGTCGCCTGTTTGAGAATTGGGGTGGCGAGAGATATGCCGCTCGGGCAATTGGCGTCACAGAGCCCACAAGCGATGCAATCCTCCGCACGAGGGCCAGTAAGCTTCGTGTCCAGTCCCTGCCGGATTGACCACCAAAGATCTCTCACCGGAATGTCCCTTGGACACACTTGGTCACAGCGACCACAGCGAATACAACCCAGGGGTTCGAGTGAGGGCTCCTTGCGCAATACCCTCGGGCTCACGCTTCCCTTGGGGCGTTCCAGCAAGTCGATGCAATCGACCGGACAGGCTGGCACACAAAGTTCGCACCCCGTGCATTGATCTTCGAGCACGCCATGCATGAAGCCCTGCGCCCCGATGATTGCATCCACTGGACAGACGCTCAGGCAGACAGTACAGCCGACGCATTCTGGTTCCCGAATCCTGGCGACCTGTGCGGGTGTCTCGGTGAGGTCTATGGGTGTTTCTCCGAGCGTGCGCCTGCGAGCGGGACGGCCCAGTAGGTTTGAGAGTTCAATGAGCGTGGACTCTCCGCCGGGAGGACAAAGATCGATCGATTCACCTTCGGCCACGGCCGCCGCATAAGCGTGGCAGCCCGGATATTGGCATTGGCCGCACTGGGTTTGCGGCAGCCTTGACTCGATCGCCGCAATGAGCTCAACCTGGCCCGGACTCCATCGCTTGCCCGCGATACTCAACAGCCAACCGAGCCCGGCGCAAAAACCGCCGATGATGATGGCTTGAATCAGAAGCGTGATCATTGCGTGAATCCCGCAAAGCCCATGAACGCCAGCGACATGAATCCTGCCGTGATGAGTGCGATGGGGACGCCTTGAAAGCGTTTGGGGATCTCGGCGCCTTCAAGCTGCCGGCGTATGGCGGCAAAGAGGAGTAGAACGAGCCAGAATCCAAGCGCCGCGCCTAGGGCGTAGAAAAGCGTTTCAATGAACGTCAGTTGCTGTTGAAGCGCAATGAGCGCCACGCCGAGTACCGCGCAGTTGCTTGTCACCAGCGGTAGATAGGCGCCGAGGGTTTGGTGAATCAGTGGATGGGCATGGCGAACATAGAGTTCGGTCAACTGTACGAGAAACGCCACCACCAGAATGAAGGCGATGATGCGAAAGCTCGTGAGCCCGAACGGCACCAATAGGAAGTGGTACAGCAGATAGGAAGAGACGGCGGAGAGTACGAGCACGAAGCAGGTGGCCATGCCAAGCGCGAGGGCATTGTCGAGCCGTGTTGATGCCCCCATGAAGGGGCACAGGCCGAGAAACCACACGAGCACGAAATTGTTGATGAGCAGGGCGCCCACCAACAATGAGAAGAGTTCGCCCATGCGTTAGTCGCTTTTCAACGAACTCGCATTCCGGGCTTGGCTCCAGAATCTGGAGAAAGCAGGAAGATATCCTCTCCGCCTTCTCCTGCGGCCAGCACCATGCCTTGGGATACGCCGAACCGCATTTCTCTCGGTGCAAGGTTGGAAACGACTACCACAAGTCTTCCGACAAGGTCTTCGGGTGCATAGGCGGAACTGATGCCGGCGAGAACCTGGCGCCGCCCGTCTCCCGTATCGAGCTTCAGGCGCAGGAGTTTATCGGCACCCTCCACGGAGTCTGCGCCCAGCACGCGCGCAACTCGCAAGTCGATTTTGAGGAATTCATCAATCGAGACCTGATTGCTCGCATCTTTCTCCTTGTTGGAATCTGCTTGAGTGGATTCAGCCTCTTCGGGAGGCTTGGACGCCTCCATCATGCGTGCAATGGCCTTTTGCTCTATGCGGCGCATGAGTGGTTCGAAGCCCTGAATCCTATGTCCTACGAGATATTGGCCGGTGTCCTCCCAACTTGATTCACCAGCATTGAGGAAGACTTCTGCGCGTTCGGCTGTCTTTGGCAGCACCGGCTTGAGGCAGATCATCAGGAATCGGAACATGTTCAGCCCCTGACTGCAGATGGCATGCACTTCCTTCTGGCTGCCTTCCTTCTTGATGAGGTTCCAAGGTTCGTGTTGCGTGATGTATTGGTTCGCTTGGGTTGCGAGTGCCATGATCTCGCGCACCGCCTTGGCCACCTCGCAGGATTCGTAATATTCTGCGATTGTTTCGCGGCGACCTTGGAAGGCTCGCCACAAACCGGTGTCGTGTACCTCCGGAGCGAGCTCGAAATCGAAGTTTCGTTCGATGAATCGCGCACAGCGACTGGCTATGTTTACAAGTTTGCCGACAAGGTCTGAGTTTACCCGGTTCAGAAAGTCTTCGAGGTTGAGGTCTATGTCGGTGATGCTCGGGCTCAATTTTGAGGCGAAGTAGTAGCGCAAATACTCGGGATCGAGGTGCTCGAGATAGGTCTCGGCAAGTATGAAGGTGCCACGGGACTTGGACATCTTCACGCCGTTCACGGTAAGGAACCCGTGCGCGATGACCTGCGACGGCTTGCGATAGCTTGCGCCTGAAAGTACGGCCGGCCAAAACAGCGCATGGAAGTAGATGATGTCCTTGCCAACAAAGTGAACGACTTCGGCGGTAGAGTCCTGGCTCCAAAAGGAATCAAAGTCAATGCCCCGTTCCTTTCCAGCGCCATTTGCATAGTTCATGTGACTGGCCATGTAACCGACCGGCGCATCCATCCACACATAGAAGTACTTGTCATTGGTGCCGGGAATGGCGAATCCAAAATAGGGACCGTCACGGCTGATATCCCAGGGCTTGAGTCCCGCATCAAGCCATTCGGCAAGCTTGTTGGCGACTTCGCCGGATACGGCATCGCTGCTGGTCCACGCCTTGAGCTCATCGCTGAACTGCGGCAGATCGAAAAAATAGTGCGTGGATGAACGCTTCACCGGTGCTTCACCCGACAAGGTAGATACCGGATCGATCAATTCCGTCGCATCGTAGCTGGCACCACACACTTCGCAATTGTCGCCATATTGTTCGCTCGCTCCACAGCGTGGGCAAGTGCCCTGGACATAGCGGTCGGCGAGAAACAAACCCTTTTGCTTATCGAAGAGTTGCTTCACTTCACCGGTCGAAATGAGACCTGCCTTCTCGAGCCTGTCATAGATGATCTCGACACACTCTTGGTTCTCATCGGAGTGGGTGGTGTAGTAGTTGTCGTGACTGATAAGAAATCTCTCTAGGTCACGAACATGCCCTTCTCTTAGGCCGTTGATGAGCGCCTCTGGCGCAACACCTTCGGATTCCGCTCGCAACATGGTGGGTGTGCCATGGGCATCGTCCGCGCAGACATATACCACCTCATGGCCGCGCAGCCGTTGGTAGCGCGCCCACACATCCGTGAACACGTGCTCTAGCATGTTGCCGAGATGCAGTTCCCCGTTGGCATAGGGCAGCGCGCTGGTGACGAGGATTTTCCGAGGGGTGTTCAACGTGGTTCGTGGAGAGTGCAAAACAAAATTATAGCCGCGTGGCATCCAATCGCCGGGATGTGCGTATGGAGGTCTGGGCTCTGCCGCACGAAGGTATACCGCCGATGCAAGCTGGTATCGGTGTCAATGAGCGTCCCGAGACCCCTCCGGATTGTGTGGTCAATTGGACTCGTGAGGCCGCGCAGTTCCGTGGTCAGGCGCAAGGGCATTGTCCGTCTTGGGCGGTGGGCTTGCCTTGCCCTTGGCGGCTTTATTCGCCGACCTAATACAGTCTTTGGAGATTCCGTATGCCGTAACTCCGGAACCGTTCCTGATGGCACTGGTGGTCGCCGTCTCTGCTGGCGTACTTTTCGGCTTATTGCCGGCCATGCGGGCGGCGCGAATGGATCCCTCGACAGCACCTGCGTCGCTCTGAGGCGTGGGCGATTGGTGACCGGAGTCTTCGCTTGGAACGTGAACTATTGTGCAGTTTCTAGATTAAATCTGGAAACTGCACAATAGTTCAATTAGAATGTCGGTGATGTTTCCCAGAACACTCAAGAGTGCCGCTCGCAAAGCCTTTCGCGAGTATCCCGTTGTGACGCTCACCGGCCCGAGGCAATCCGGAAAAACAACCTTCGCAAGACATGAATTCGACTTGCCCTACGTTAATCTGGAGGCTCCGGACATAAGAGAGTTCGCGCTCAAGGATCCGCGTGGATTGCTCGCAAGCTACTCCGAAGGAGCCTTCATTGATGAAATTCAGCGTGCTCCTGAACTTACTTCCTATTTGCAGGTGGCCGTTGATGAATCCGCAAGGCGCGGCCAGTTCCTCCTTACCGGAAGCCACAACTTTGCGATTCGCGAGCGACTCAGCCAGACTCTTGCCGGCAGGACAGCGCTATTGACACTGCTGCCCTTTTCTCACCAAGAACTGGGTTCGGTAAGTCTGGCGAAGAGTGATTACGTCAGCCACATGGTGACCGGAGGTTATCCGAGGATATACGACGCGGGGTTGCAACCCACAACCTTCTATCGCGATTATGTCGGCACCTATCTCGAACGTGACCTGCGCCAACTAACCGCGGTGAGAGATATCTCGCAGTTTCAGACGTTCATGCGGCTCTGCGCTGCAAGCGTCGGACAAGTGCTGAATTTGAATCGCTTGGCCAACGACTGCGGAGTGAGTCAAACCACGGCGACAGAGTGGTTGACCCTCATGGAAGCGAGCTACGTCCTCTATTGTCTCAAGCCATACTTTATCAACACAAGGAAACGATTGGTAAAACGGCCGAAGCTGTACTTTTGCGATACGGGTGTTGCCTGCTTTCTCCTTGGAATCCTCACATCGGAGCATCTTGAAAGCCACCCTCTGCGCGGCGCTGTCTTTGAAAACGCAGTCATTAACGAAATTTTGAAATACGACCTGCATCGCAATCAGTTTGCCGATCTCTCCTTCTACCGAGATGCGATTGGCAATGAGGTCGATCTCGTATACAGGCGAGGACAATTGCTCATTCCAATTGAGATCAAGTCCGGGCAGACCATAAGCTCTGACTACTTCAAGGGTCTTGACCATTTCTCAAGAAGCCATTCCGCGCCCCCCGGCGCCGTCGTTTACGCTGGCAGCGAGGCGCAAAGGAGATCTGACGGGCGATCAGTGGTTCCGGTGACCGAACTCAGCGAATTCCTCAAGCGCATGGTGTAAAGGGATCGCCGTAGCTGCTTGTAGCGGGCGGGGGGAAATTGAGGCTCAGAGTCTGCTCTGCGTCAATGGCAGGCATGCGATCGACACAAGCAACGGCTTGCGGCACTCCGCAATCGTAAGAGGAACATCCAATGCACCTGAGTTCTGATCGCATCCTTCTCACCCAGGTGGGTAGCCTGCCGCGCTCGGATACCTTGCTTGGCATGTTGGCGCAGATGGAGGAGCGTGAAGCGGTGGACCGTGGCGACTTTCAGGCCCAGGTGCTTGATGGACTCAAGGAAGTCGTGCGTCAGCAAGCGGCATCGGGCATAGAC
>CAZNYE010000100.1:0-2867 GCA_964577185.1 uncultured Pseudomonadales bacterium
GTCGCCATTGCCACGCGCTCGGCGGCTTCGCTGAGGGCTGCATCATCAAGGTGGACGTAGCGATTCGTCGTGGACTCCCGCCGATGGCCGAGCAGACGTCCCGCGACGTGAAGGCTTTCCCCGTTCATGACCGTGTGCGAAGCGTGCCCGTGGCGAAAGTCATGCAGTCGCGCGTCCGCCACGGTCCCGGCCGCTTCGCGTGCCTTCACCCAGAACTTGTAGAGGTCATTCTTGCCCAAGGGTTCATCCTAGCTCTTGCCGGGAAACACCGATTCCTCGGACGCCCATTCGGCAAGGCTGACTTCCTGTCAGCCCGTTCGGGACTCGCCACACCGGAGCAGGAGCGGAGGTGCACGCGAGCGCAGCGAGCGCCCAAAGGGTGGGGTACAGGATGTACCCCATTCAAGCATGCTTTGCGTCGTTAGGGGGCTGGGGCGCGCGCCCCAGCCCCCTAACGACCGTCCCTCACCCCCTAGGATGGTGCTCCTGGTGGAGGGATTTGAGGCGGGTGGCGGCTACGTGGGTGTATATCTGCGTCGTCGAAAGGTCTGTATGTCCCAGCATCATTTGCACCGAGCGCAGATCCGCGCCGTGATTGAGCAAGTGCGTGGCAAAGGCATGGCGCAGCACATGAGGAGAGAGCTTGTGTTCAATGCCAGCCGACAGAGCGTATCGCTTGATCGCGTACCAGAAAGTCTGACGTGTCATAAATTGACCATGGCGACCAGGGAACAGGGCCTCACTCTTGTATTCCCCCAAGAGCATTTCTCTCGCCTCGGCAAGGAATCTTTGCAGCCAATCCTGCGCCACCTCTCCTACAGGAACCAGGCGGTCCTTGTCGCCCTTGCCAGCATCCACCCTCACCACACCCTGGCGCAGGTTGAAATTGGTCACTCTCAAACCGACCAATTCGGACACTCTGAGCCCCGTCGCGTATAGGAGCTCGATCATGGCGCGGTCACGCAGGCCGCGCGGCGTGTCGATTTCCGGCGCGGCGAGCAGGCGTTCCACCTCAACTTCGGAGAGCGTCGCCGGCAAATGCCGACCTATCTTGGGCAGAGGGATGGCGCTGGCAGGATCTTCGTCAATGAGATTCTCACGAATCATCCAACCAAAAAAGGATCGAAAGGTAGACATCTCGCGCGCAGAGGTACGCGCGGAAACGCCTTGCCTGTGGCGTTCGGCCAAGTATTTCAGGAGCAACGATGAGGTAACTCCTGTGATTTCCTGTCCTTCTAACCAAGTGTCAAGCGCGTTGAGATCCCGCCTATAGGCCTCCAAGGTGTTGCGTGAAAGCCCCTTGGTCAGCCATGCCTGATCAATAAACTGATCTATGTAACCGGAACTGTCCCGTTCTTCGGGACTTCGCTGATCACGCTCGCGACTGGTCATGCGCCGCAAGGGACAGGGCGCTCCTTACACCTTCTCCTTGATGCGCGCGGCGCGACCACGCCGCTCACGAAGATAATAAAGCTTGGCACGACGCACATCGCCGCGACGCTTCACCTTGATAGACTCGATCAAGGGGCTGTGGGTCTGAAACGTACGCTCCACGCCAACTCCGTGAGAGATCTTGCGTACCGTGAACGAGGAATTGAGCCCTCGATTGCGTTTGGCGATGACCACGCCCTCAAACGCCTGAATACGTTCACGACTGCCTTCACGCACGCGCACATCAACCACTAGTGTGTCGCCGGCGCTAAACTCGGGGATATCTTCGCGAAGCTGAGCCTCCTCGACTGCTTCAACTGCCTTGTTTCTACGCATGCTCTTCTTCCTTGCCAATGTCTTGAATAAATGTGAATTCGTCTGAATCAATGCTTCGACGATTGAGTAAGTCGGGCCTGCGAGAATAGGTCCGCTCTAAGGCTGATCGTTTGCGCCAAGATGCCACGGCCTGATGGTCACCTGACAAAAGCGTGCCCGGCACAGCTTCGCCGCGCCAGACTCTTGGACGAGTGTATTGAGCGCCCTCCAGGCGATCTCTGACAAATGACTCACACTCCAGCGAATCCGCATTGCCGAGCACACCCGGCAGTCGCCGCGCCAAGGCGTCTATGAGCACCATGGACGGCAGTTCACCACCAGATAGCACATAATCCCCAATTGAGATCTCGTCATCGCAAAATTGTTGGCGCAACCTCTCATCAACGCCTTCGTAGTGACCTGCAATTAACAAAAGCGAGGCATAACCCAAGAGTTCGTCCGCCAGGTCTTGATCAAATCGCCTGCCTTCTGGTGACAGATATATGCGATGCGGGACTTTGGGAGCTTGGTTCACCAAGGCCTCCATCGACAGCGCAATGGGTTCGGCCATCATCACCAATCCCGGACCGCCGCCATAGGGCGCATCGTCAACGGTGCGGTGCCCGTCTTGCGCAAAATCACGTGGATTCGAAATTTCCAGGCAGAGCTGCCCGCCCGCGATTGCGCGCGACGGTATACCGAACTCAGTCACCGCGCGGAACATCTCTGGAAACAAGCTTACCACTCCAATCCACATGGCTCACTCTTCCAAGCGAGAGACGTCAGCAATCAATCTGCCAACGGCAACATCGACTTCGGGCACGAAGTCCCTTTGAAAGGGCACCAACAAAGGTTCGCCTGTCTCGAAAGGTTCAATCACCAGAACATCGTGGGTTCCGGCGGGTATAAGACCAGTCACCTTCCCAAGGCTCATCCCTTCTGTGGATTCCGCCTGTAATCCTATGAGGTCCTTCCAATAGAGTTCACTTGGCCTAGGGTCGGGGAGCACCGAGGCCGCTATGCAAATTTCTCTCCCAGTCAAGGAAGTGGCGCCATCTCGATCCGAAATACCTTCCACACCCGCCGCAAAGCCTTTCGACAACGCACGAAATCCCTTGAGT
>CAZNYE010000101.1:0-5316 GCA_964577185.1 uncultured Pseudomonadales bacterium
AAGTATTGCCGATGTCCTCAAGCGGATTGCCGCCGAGGAGAACCAAGTCCGCCGCCAAACCCTCCGAGATGCGACCAAACTCGTCTTCCATGCCGAAGAAGCGGGCCGCGTTCACCGTGCCAGTTGCAATGGCATCCAGTGGAGTAAGGCCGGCGGCGACCACAGATTCGAGTTCACGATGTATGGAAAAACCGGGCACATTGAATATCTGCGGGGAATCCGAGCCGAGCAGCAGCCCCGCGCCTCCCTCGTGCAGGGCGCGGATGATGCTCTTGCGCAGCCGCACCAGCTTGGCGGCATTGGAATCCCCTCCCGCGCCAGCAATACTGCGCTTGTAAGCTTCGAGCAACGCTTTCGGTAGAAAAGCAATCTCTGGTCGCGACAGCAGTTCGTCAAGATCACCAGCAATGTTCTCGAGCAGCGTTTCGGTTGGCACAACCCAGACACCCGCCTCACGGGTCAGATCAACAAGCGACGGCAATAGGCTCAAATCAACCTGATCCACGAGGTCCACACCGAAAAATGATCCGTAGCCGGGCGTTTCGGGCGTGAGATTGGGCACCAGGGCATGCACATAACCATCCACATGGTCAAAAGTCGTCTGTCCCTGTTCGATCGCCCAGAGCAGACCAACATCCACAGGGACATGTCCAGCGAACGTCATGCCAAGCTCTTGCGCGCTGCGCGCGAGCGCGTCGTACGCATCACGAGGCACACCGGGGTGAATCTTGAGAAAGTCGTAGCCCGCCTCGTGCTGCGCTCGCACCATCTCTACGGCCTGCTCCGGACTCGACACGGAATTTCCGTTAAAGGACGGTCCGGATGTGATAAATCTGGGCCCGAGTTCACGATGAGCCATCAGCTCCTCGCGCAGACCGAGATGGGTTTCGTGTCCGAGCATGCCGCGCACCGTCGTTATACCGCCGGCGAGCCACAGAAACAGGACATCTCTCATATAGGACTCGTCGCGGTCCCGACGAGGCACATGCGCATGCATCTCAGCGAGTCCCGGCATGAGATATCCGCCCTGCATATCGATCACGGTCAGTTCGTCGCGGGGCATGCCTGAGAGATCGCCCACGGCGACAATGCGGTCGCCTTCGACCATCACCTCGCCTTCGATGACACCGCGCTCGCCCATGGTGACAAGGTGACCGTTGGTGAATAGGTAATTCTCGGCATGTAAGGCGCCTACCCAAAGCAGCAATGGCAATGCCGAAAAGAATCTTCGCATCATGCGGATAACCGTCGTGCGCTTCGATTGCAGATGGTAATTCATCGTGGGCGATGATGGGTGACCAGCGATGCTCGTTATGGCTGCGAACTCGCGCGTGAAGTGCTGGGGATGCCACAGATTCAACTACATCATTGCCGAACCGACGCTCCGACAGTCGCGCGGGGGGAGTTCGCAGCCAATTCGAGCATTGCTCATAGGTGACACGGGTATCACGGGTTCACGATGTGCCTTCGCGTAGCCTGTTAAAATCCCTTTCGATTTTTCAGGTACAAGCTTATGGACTGGAACGATGGTGGCGGTGCTCAGGATCCCTGGGGCCGTCGAAACCGAGCACCCCAGGGACGTTCCCAAGGGTCTGGAGGTTCAGGAGATGGTGGGTCGGGCGGTCCCCTGCGTTTTTTGCGCTTGGGGTCTGGCCGCGGATTCGCTATTGGACCGCTCGTATTTTTGATCGTCATTATTGTGATCGCCTATGTTGTGCTCGGTCTCTACCAGCTCGACCAATCGGAACGAGGCGTAGTGCTTCGCTTCGGAAAGCTTCAGGAAGAAGTATTGCTGCCGGGCCTCAATTGGCAGCCACCCGTGATTGATAGGGTGATGCGAGTCAATGTGACACGCGTGAACTCGCACGAGCATGAGGATCTCATGCTGACCGAGGACGAGAACATCGTTGACGTGAGGCTCAGCGTCCAATATGTCATAGGGGATCCCAAGGCGTTCACCACTGAAATCCTCGAACCGCAAGTCGCCTTGACGCATGCGACCGAGAGTGCGCTTCGACACGTTGTCGGCGGTTCCCTGATGGACCAGGTGATCACCGAGGGACGAGCGGAAATTGCCGCCGAAGTGCAATCGCGCCTGCAAACCTACTTGGACCGCTACCGCTCCGGGCTACGAGTGGTAAAGGTCAACATCGACCAGAGCGGACCGCCGGCTCAGGTTCAGGATGCTTTTGACGATGTGCAAAAGGCCAAGGAGGATGAGGTCCGGCTCAGGAACGAAGCGAACGCCTACGCGGAGAAGGTGGTGCCGGAGGCGCGCGGAGACGCGCAGAAGCAGATCGAGGAGGCCAATGCCTACCGGGATCAGGTGATCGCCGAGGCCATGGGTGAAGCTGAGCGGTTCAAGAAGCTGTTGGCAGAGTATCAACTCGCCAAGAATGTGACTCGTGATCGGCTGTATATCGACGCCATGGAGTCGGTGCTGTCGAACTCCACCAAGGTGATGGTGGATGTGGAGGAGAGCAACAATGTGCTCTTTCTACCGCTCGATCAACTCACAGCGAGCGCCATCTCTAGGGCGCGACAACAACAGTCGGCGGCCAATACGGATGACAGCCTCGCCAGTAATCTGACCCGTTCCAGCAACGAATCGACGAGCGGCTTTGACCGCCCGAGGAGATAGTCATGTCACTTAAGAATACGCTTGCGGTCTTCCTCGGCATCATCATCATCCTGCTGCTCTATATGAGCTTTTACACGGTGCAGCAAACCGAACGGGCGGTGCTACTTCGGTTCGGCGCTGTACATCGCGCCGATGTCGCGCCTGGATTGCATTTGAAACTGCCCATCGCCGACGAGGTGAAAATCACCGAGGCACGAGTACTGACGGTCGATTCAGACCCAGAACGCTACTTCACACTGGAGAAGAAGCCCGTGATTGTTGACTCGTTCGTCAAGTGGCGCGTGGATGATGTCTCTAGTTACTACACGGCGACCGGATTTGATGACAATGCCGCACGCCTCAGAATCGCCGAACGAGTCAATGAGGGCTTAAGGAACCAAATCAGCCGACGCGACATGCACGAGGTCATCTCCGGAGAACGGGATCAGCTTATGCGCGAACTGACTGAGCAATTGGACATCGACATGCGACGCGAATTTGGCATACGTGTCTTAGATGTTCGTGTCAAGCGCATCGAACTCCCTCCTGAAGTCAGCGTGTCTGTGTATGACCGCATGAACTCGGAACGCGAAATCGAGGCGCAGCAACATCGCGCCGCAGGACGACAGCTCGCGATTGAAATCAACGCCGATGCTGACCGGCAAGTGGTGGTCATCAGCGCGAACGCCTATCGAGAAGCGGAAGAAATCCGTGGCGATGGCGATGCGGAAGCCGCCCGCGTCTACGCCGAAGCGTTCAGCCAGGATCCCGAGTTTTATGAGTTCACCCGCAGTATCAATGCCTACACCAAGGTGTTCGCGGACAAGGGTGATGTGCTGGTGCTAGACCCAAAGAGCGATTTCTTCAAGTACCTTGAACAGTCCAGTCAATAGTGCGTGGGACTCGACAACGCCAGTGTAGTGCCGAAGTTTGACTCGACACGCGCATCCTAGGAAATCCCCAAGCCATGAACATGCGTGACTCGCGCCTTCCGGAAGGCGTCGAAGATGTCCTGCCCCCGCACGCGCGCCAGCTTGAAGACTTGCGCCGCGCGATCCTCGACATGCTGCACGCGCACGGATACGACTACGTGATCTGTCCTGTATTCGAGTATCTCGATTCCTTGCTCGTAGGTGCCGGCGCGGATTTGGAACTACAGACCTTCACCTTTACGGACCTGAAGAGCGGCCGCTTGCTCGGTCTGCGCGCCGACCTTACCTCGCAAGCGCTGCGCATGGATGCCAGCAGGATTCTTGAGAGTGGCGTGTTGCGCCTCTGCTATTCGGGTCCGGTCGCCAGGGCGCAGCCAGAGGGCGTGTTCGCCATGCGCGAATCACAGATCATAGGCGCTGAACTCTTCGGCTCCGACAGCCAATCGGCCGACGCTGAAATCGTTGCGCTCATGGCAGGGGTGCTGGAGCTGGCAGGCATCACCCAGCCCTTCATTGAAGTCGGGCATGTCGGCATCGTGGCAGCACTCGTTCAAGACCTTAATCTCGATGCCCAGCAACGAGCCGATCTCTACGCGGCTTTGCATCGCAAAGCCTATGAAGAGGTACGTGAACTCACCCAGGGTGCTGGTCCCGCAGGCCCTGCGCTCGTTGCATTGACCGACCTTTTTGGCGACAAAGACACGCTGAAGTCCGCACACGAAATCTTCATGGACGTACCGGGCAAGGTCTTGCAACGGCTCGGGGAATTGGAGACTTTTGTCAAGCTGCTCCAAGTGCGGGTGCCTTCAGCCATACTGCGCGTGGATCTTGCGGAGATCACCGGATTTTCCTATCACACGGGACTGGTATTCGCGGCTTATTCGCAAAATTCGGGTCAGATGCTTGCACGCGGAGGGAGATACGACGACCTAGGCGGACGCTATGGACGCCCTCGCCCCGCTGTCGGATTTGATGTGGACCTCGCGCGTTTCCCAATCGAGGCCGAGGTGGACGCTCGTGTGGCATGGGTGCCCAAGAACCAACCGGTAGACGAAGCAGGATTGGAGGCTCGGCGCACAGCCATCGCTCGCCTGCGCGAAGACGGCTGGCGCGTTGTGGAGGCGCTCTCGGAGGAAGAGCCAGTACCGCAAGGCACAAGCCACAGGCTCGTCTCGGAGAATGCCATCGAGTGGCAACTTGAGCCTCTGTAGGAGAACGGCTTGTGGCGAAAGCGGTAGTCGTACTCGGCACCCAATGGGGCGATGAGGGCAAAGGTAAGATCGTTGACCTGCTGACCGAGTCGGCCGATGCGGTGGTTCGATTTCAGGGAGGCCACAACGCGGGCCATACGCTGGTCATCGGCAATGAGAAGCATGTGTTGCACCTGATTCCCTCAGGGATCTTTCGCGACCGTGTCGTTTGTATGATCGGCAATGGCGTGGTGCTCGAACCTACCGCGCTCTTGGCGGAAATCGACAGGCTACTCGACATGGGCATACCCGTCGAAGATCGCCTGAGGATCAGCCCGGCCTGCCAGCTCGTTCTCCCCTACCACCAGGCCCTAGACCTCGCCCGCGAACATTCAAGGGGAAGAGCCAAAATCGGCACGACTGGTCGTGGCATAGGACCCGCCTATGAGGACAAGGTGGCGCGTCGCGGGATTCGCTTGGCGGAGCTTGCCGACGCTGACAGATTTGCGGCACAACTCAAAGAGGTGCTCGACTATCACAACTTCGTTTTGGAACACTACCATCAGGCGAAGAC
>CAZNYE010000102.1:0-16309 GCA_964577185.1 uncultured Pseudomonadales bacterium
GGCCGGGATCATTCGTCACGGCGTAGAGATTGGTCCAGAAGATCGTTGCCTTTCATGGTTGCCGTTCTATCACGACATGGGCCTCGTGGGCCTCGTGCTGGTGCCTGTGGCTTCACAACTCAATGTCGATTATTTGGGTACCCGCGACTTCGCCACACGTCCACGGCTTTGGCTGGATTTACTCGACCGTACCCAGGCGACCATTTCCTTCAGCCCACCATTTGGCTACGAACTTGTCGCGAAGCGCCTGCGGTCAGGTGAAGCCGAAAAGTACGATCTGTCCCACTGGCGCGTCGCAGGTGTCGGCGCGGAGATGATCCGCGGAGAAACACTCGACACGTTCGCTAATACGGTGAAGGGTTCTGGATTCGATGCGCGCGCCTTCCTGCCGTGCTACGGCATGGCCGAGTGCTCACTCGGAGTGACCTTCTCCGATCTTGGACAGAGCTTTGCCTGTGACACCATAGACCGAGAGGTGCACGCGAAGACTGGCGTCGCCCGGCAGGTTTCGCTGAATGATGCTCACGCCCGGAGCTTTGTCGAATGCGGGCAACCACTGCCGGGCTATGAATTGGAAGTGCGTGACGAGAAAGGCCGTAGTTTGCCTGATCGTCAAGTCGGCACGGTATTCCTGCGTGGTCCCAGCATCATGTCTGGCTACCTGAACGAAGCAAAAATCACTTGGAAGACGCTTTCTGGTGATGGCTGGCTCAACACCGGCGATCTCGGCTATATGATCGGTGGGCATCTCGTGATCACCGGACGGGCCAAGGACCTCATTATTGTCAATGGCCGCAATGTGTGGCCACAGGATCTTGAGTACATCGCCGAATCGCAGGACGGTATTAGATCTGGTGATGCGCTTGCGTTTTCTGTCCCGGGAGACGCGGGTGAATTTGCCGTGGTGGTCGTGCAATGCCGCGAAGGTGACCAGCAGGCGCGCATCGACCTCATAGAACGGGTGCGCAGCGGCGTCTCGCGTGAACTCGGCATAGACTGCCTCGTCGAACTCGTTCCGGCGCATACGCTGCCGCGCACTTCATCCGGCAAGCTTTCACGTTCGCGTGCTCGTGCGGACTATATGCACGCAGGCGGCATTGGCGCTGCTCAGGCAGATTCTGCGGCAAGCTAAAGAATCCCAGCCACTCCTACCTCGCGCTGATTTCACCGGACGCGCAACTTCCCTCCCCCTGTATCGCCGTCACCGGCGGCACAGGGTTTATCGGCCAGCACCTCTTAAGGGCGCTGATTCGTTCAGATACACCCGCGCGCGCCTTGACGCGAAACAAGAAGCCGCTACAAAGCGATCACCTCACTTGGATCGAAGGTTCCCTTGAGTCCTCGAGTGCCCTCGAAGAACTCGTACAAGGCGCCACCCACCTCGTGCATCTTGCCGGGTGCGTTCGCGGCAACAATTGGCAGACGTTTCTGCGCATCAATACTGAAGCGACTGAGCGCTTGGTGGACGTCTGCACCGAGTCGCCGCATCCTCCAAGGTTCCTCTTGGTTTCTTCACTCGCGGCGAGAGAACCCCAACTCTCCCATTACGCAAAAAGCAAGCATTTTGCTGAGTTAAGTCTTTCTGACCGAACCGCGGAGTTGGAATGGACCATCTTTCGGCCTCCAGCCGTATACGGCCCCGGAGACATTGAGATGAAACCCTTACTAGAGTTCGCTTCAAAGGGCGTTTTCCTCGCCCCGTGGAATCTCGATCACCGCCTCGCATTGATTCATGTCAATGATTTGGTGGACGCGATTGCAGCTTGGAAAGACTCGACCCTGCCAAGCGGCAAGACCTACGAGCTCTCAGACCCCGCACCAGATGCATACAACTGGCACGATTTGTTGCAGATCTTAAGCAGCCACTACGGGCGAAAGGTGTTGCCCCTACGTGTGCCCAAAATACTTCTAATGCTTGTCGGTGTATTGAATCTAGGCTTTTGCCAACTGACGAGTCGCCCGGCGATGCTCTCTCCAGGAAAGGTCCGCGAATTCCTGCATCCAGATTGGACGGCGGATCCCAATCCCATCATCAAGGCCCTTAACTGGCAGCCCCAGGTGACGCTTTCGCTTGGACTGAAGGCGCTTGACGACTAGCGGAGTTTTTGCCCCGGCCAACATGGAAGGAACAACGAGTCATAGCAGTCCGACCTCACGCGAGGAAGAAGTAACATGGGAAGGGCCATCTCAATAAGATTTCGGCAGATCTAGTTCCTTTTCCAAGATGAAGGAGAGTATCAACTGCTCGGAAACCGGCGCGATGCGTTGCAGTATCGCCTCTCGCATGAGGCGCTCCACCTGGTACTCTTTGGCGTAGCCCATGCCGCCATGTGTGAGAACTGCCTGAGTGGCAGTGTCAAACGCGGCGCGCCCTGCCAAGAACTTGGCGGCATTGGCGTAGGCACCACACGGCTCACCAGAATCGTAAAGATGCGCGGCCTTCAGCATCATCAGTCGCGCGGCTTCGATCTGGCACCAGTTCTCCGCAAGCGGGTGTTGAATCCCTTGGTTTTGCCCAATTGGCCTGCCGAATACCTCACGCTCCTGGGCGTATTTCGACGCTCTCCGCAACGCATCCTCGGCAATCCCGATGGCACCCGCGGCGACAATGATCCGCTCTGGATTGAGGCTGTGCAGCAGGTAGTAAAAGCCCTTGCCCTCCTTGCCAATTCGATCTTCGTTGGGTATGAACAGGTCCTCAATGAAAATCGCATTGGAGTCAACCGCCGCCCTGCCCATCTTCGGAATTCTCTGCACTTCAATCTTCTCCCGATCTAGCTTGGTGAAAAAGATGGTCATGCCGTCGGTCGGATTTGCGCACTCCGCGAGCGGTGTGGTTCGAGTGAGCAGCAGAATGTTGTCGGCTTCCTGAGCCGTCGAAGTCCACAACTTACTGCCATTGACCAGATAACCGCCTTTCGTTGGTTCCGCGAAAGTGGTGATGGAGGTTGTATTGAGTCCCGCGTTCGCCTCGGTGACACCAAAGCAAGTTTTCTCGGACCCGCTAATGAGCGGCACAAGCATGCGCTGCTTCTGTTCCAGCGTACCCAGCACAACAATTGGATGCGGAGCAAAGAGGTTGATCTGTAACGTGGACATGGCCGCACCGCCACCGCCACTCTTAGCGACCGTGTTCATCATCACCGCCGCTTCGGTCACACCTAAGCCGGAACCGCCAAGTTCTTCCGGCATGGTGATACCCAGCCAACCGCCCTCGGCCATGGCGCGATGGAATTCATGCGGGAATTCAGCCTTGGTGTCCTTGCTGCTCCAGTATTCATCATCAAACGCGCTACAGATCTTGCTGACAGCATTCTCGATCGCGAGTTGGTCGTTGGTGAGTTGAAAATTCATGTCCCGGCCTAAGCTTCCTCCTGGTGAATTATCGAATCAAATTGGGCTATTGGCTGTTGACTGTCTATTGTGCCCGCCATGCGTCAATTATGATGTCCTTCGCAGCTTCAAAAGTGATAATAGGTCAACTCATCTTTATGTCGAACAAACCCATGAAACCCACGGTCAGCGCCAAGCCCAGCTTAACCACCGACAGCGGGCCGACCACGCCAAGTAGCTGCACGCGGAAGCACACAAGCGCGATGACGGTGACCAATGCGAGAGTGAGCAAGGAAAGGGTCACGCTCTCGTTACCCATGATAACGTTGTAGGCTGTGTTCATCGGCACGTCGCCGGACCACCGGAATTCAATGTCCTGCTATTGGAGCCGAATTCATCCTGATAATCGAGGTAGGCGGCATCACCCAAGTTGAAATAAAGCTGTGGAATGCTACTGAGCAGCGGACCATCAGTGAACGACCAGACGCATCGAGCGGCTGAAGTCATGGCAATACAGCACGGCAATTTTGCACCGAATTCAAAAATTGCCGATGCAGTTTTCGATATTGGTTCAAATCTACCGAGCCTTGACGGATGGCGATCGTTTCTTATTGGACATCAGCCAAAGCTGAGCATGTGGCTGATGTCAGTTAACTCATCTGGTTTGCGTCCCTGTTTGGAAAGGTAGTGGGCGGTGACATTGACGTCTGACTCTAGAGGCGAGATGAATTCGATCACCCTGTCGTATTCACTGCGTGCGATCTTCCACTCGCCCTGCTCCTTTCGGTACACATCCTTATACAAGGCGGTACCCTGAGTCTTGATGCCAGCATCCCGAAGGATGAACATGTCTTCCAAGTACCAGATGCCCTCCGCCCAATCCTCACTCGAGAGAGCGATCTCCGGCATATGACCATGATGCATAGCGAGTGCTCCCGCATGGAAACTGTTGGCGAGGAATTCGAGCATGTTGTCGCGGCCGGTCAGCCTTGCGCGATAACTGCCGCCTCGATAGTCGATCTCAACATCCTCGGTGAACAAGGTTTTCAAAAGATCGACATCGGCCGTATCTATGCCGCGAAAATATCGATGCTTCAGTGTCCGTATATCCTCGAAATCCGACAATTGCTGCAAGGTATAGGCCATGCCATTCTCCTTTTATAGGGGCTTGATCTCGTACTGACGAGTCGGTATGCAGTCGCATCCGCTCATATTCATGAATCGCGCACAACTCTCCATCATCTGCTGGGCGTGTGCGACGAGTGCCTGCGGATCTTCGGACGCATTGAAATAGAAGGCAGCGTCGGTGAGCGCCTTCATGGGAAAGCATTCTTCCACGATGGCGGCATAGGGCCCCGCCACTTCTGAAACCGGCCTGACAACCAGATTCTGAACATACTCGAAGGTACTCTGTGTCCTGATGGCAACCTCCGTGTGCAGGTTCTGCCAATTGCTACGCCAGGTTTCATGGTCAAGCGTCGAGGGCTTTTGCAGAAACGCAAGCTGCGAAAAACCTTCGGTTGGGGTTCCAGACGCATAGGTTTCATTCATCAAGGGAGCGGCCTCGCACACAAGCCAACCCTCAGTTCGCGATGCCACCGATGCGAGCACTGATTCTATGGCCGCGCAATGAGTCTGGCTGGCACTGTCAACCCAAAGCTGGACGACAGCTTCCATCTGCGGCTCGGTGGCCATGAGTCTCGGACTTGTCCCGCTCTCGACCGAACTATCTTGAAGATTGATCCGCAGACCCCGGGCTAGCGCTTCGATTCGCTCAGGCAGGTCTTCTAGGAGCCGTGCATTGAAGCCTTCGCGCGATTCAGATTCTGCGCGCCAGATGGCATATATCAACTTTTCCATTTCGGCGGCTCCGTGTCCATGGGCAGATGGCAAGAACGACCTAGCGGTGCTACGCCGGATCGCTCACTTCATCCTATCACCTCCCGAGCGGCCTTCCATGATGGAGCGCCATGGCTGATCCGTATCAGGCTGGCTGCGGCGACCTTCTCGGCGGAACTATTGACCCGCGCAGGCCACCGAGCATAAAATTTGTGTGAATCTTTGTGTGAAGAATGACACAATGGCAACAAATCTTTCGATCAACCCTGAACTCTTAAACCAGGCACTGCAAGTGGGGGGCGAGAAAACCAAGAAGGCGACCGTCAATCAAGCCTTGCGCGAGTTCATAGCGCGGAGAAAACAGAAGAGGCTGTTGGATCTTTTTGGAACACTCGAATGGGACCAGGAATTTAACTATAAGAGTGAACGAACACGCCAGTGAGTCTTTTTGTTGACACTTCCGTGTGGTCGCTGGCATTCCGACGTGACTCGGTAGGAGAAGAGCCTGAAATTCTGCGCCTTCGCAAGGCCCTCGGCAGTTCCGAGCCCATTTACACAGCCGGAATCGTGTTGCAGGAGCTGTTGCAGGGTTTCAGCGGGCCCAAGGCCAAGGCGAGAATCCTGGACCGATTCGCAGAAGTGGCAACAATCACCCCCACACGCAGTGATTACATCAATGCGGCCGAGCTTAGGAATGAGTGCCGAAGGCGAGGAGTTCAGATCGGCACCATTGATGCTCTGCTCGCACAATTATGTATCCAACATTCTCTGGCTATGTTGTCAGCGGACCGCGATTTTGTGGAGCTCGCAAGGTTCTCACCACTGAGCCTCTGGAACCATCCGTAATCCTCGGCTGTGATCCACGCAGGCGCGGCAAGGATGTCGATATCAAATATCGCGACGTTTTGATTCCAGCCAACACCTTTATGAGCATGCCGATTCCCAGTGGACGCAGTTTTATGACCATCGGCGTTGGGACACAGCGAGAGGACGGTGAAAAGGGCATAGGCCGCCGGGAGCCTTGTTTATTCACGCAGTGACGGGCCGAACGACATGAGTCGCTCGGCCCTATCGGCTAGGTCTTCAGCAGACCGCCCCTAAAGAGATCGGTCAAGCCTCTCATGCATTCTTCATGAGCATTCATCGAGGCGTGCAGCGCGTGGTGAGAAATACCGAAGTTAAGAGCTGACATCACGGCGCGGATCTCCCTGTCCTTCGCCGCATCGAGTTCCCCTGTGCGAATGCCGAGATCGGCTAGCTGGTGAAATATAATGGGCCACTCCTGATCTTCAAGTGCCTCAGAGAGTTCCGGATAACGCATGGCCTCGACACGAACGACGGCATTGAATCTGGATCGCCGTCTCCGTCTACGTCCTGGTCGCGATCATCAGGAGCCGCCTCGGTATCAAGGCCAGCCTCCACACAATCCTACAGATTCTCAGCCTCAGCCCCTTCGAGAACATCCCATTGGGTCAACTACTTACCGGAACGGCGGACACACTCGAACTTTC
This sequence comes from uncultured Pseudomonadales bacterium, assembly GCA_964577185.1. GTDB lineage: Bacteria > Pseudomonadota > Gammaproteobacteria > Pseudomonadales > Azotimanducaceae > Azotimanducus. The sequence continues at coordinate 6,684 of CAZNYE010000102.1, forward strand.
GCCTTATGACTATTTATGGGACTTCTACGACACCTTCCTTATGAGATTCGCAGACTGCAGATCCGGACACCTCTTCATATTCCGGTTTGCTTGAACTAACGTCTTGGGTCAAAATCCGCTGGTATCAACCCGACGAGTGCTTTATCCCCTGCACCTTCGCCAGAGAGAAACACAATCATGTCGATGTACTCAGAAATCCGAAAAGCCGCCCTCCTTATCTGCCTCGGGGCCGGCCTCGGGCTGCAATCAGCCTTCGCCGAGAGCGAGCCCTATTCGCCCTATGCGGATGCCTCCTATCCGAAGCGCGTGTACTGGGGGGACACACACCTTCACACCACCAATTCGCTTGATGCGCGCATGCTTGGGGTGACGCTCAATGTTGAGGATGCCTACCGCTTCGCTCGCGGCGAGCGGATTATCGCCTCCAGCGGCCAACCCGCGCGACTGTCCCGACCGCTCGACTTTCTGGTGGTGACCGATCATTCCGACGCGATTGGCGTGGTCGATCAATTGATGCGAGGTGATCCGGAACTGCTCAAGGATCCGGAGGCGCGAGAATTGCATGAAAAACTGACTGGCTCCCAGTCGTCAGCCATGGAGGCCATGCTGGAGATTGCGCGCGTGTTGATCGAGGAAAACTATCGCGGACCGATGCTGAATGAACCGGTGATGCGCTCCACCTGGGAGCGCTATGTGGAGACTGCGGACCGATACAACGAACCCGGGCGATTCACTGCGATGATTGGTTATGAATGGACACCGACGCACAGCGGAGACAAGTTGCATCGCAATGTGCTCTACCGCGGTAGTGCTGAAACCGCGCGCCAACTCATGCCCTACACAGCCGCCGACAGCGTTAATCCCCAGGACCTGTGGAAATGGATGCAGCGCTATGAGGAACAAACTGGCGGTCAAGTACTCGCGCTCGCACACAACGGGAACCTCTCCAACGGACAGATGTTTCCGGTCGAGACCAATCCGAACACAGGCGCGGACATCGATGCCGACTATGTTGAGACGCGCGCGAGGTGGGAACCGCTCTACGAGGTAACGCAGATCAAGGGTGACGGCGAGGCGCATCCCTTTCTTTCACCCACTGACGAGTTCGCGGATTTCGAGACCTGGGATCGAGGCAACGTGAGTCTGACGGCGCCAAAAACCAACGACATGCTCCAATACGAGTATGCGCGTGAAGCGCTGAAGAACGGACTCAAGCTCGAGCGCACCCTCGGCACCAACCCTTACCAATTCGGCATGGTGGGTTCAACAGATAGCCACACCGCCCTGTCGACCGCCGAGGAGAACAACTTTTTCGGGAAGATGGCGAACGGAGAGCCGCAAGCCGGACGTATAGCGCTCCCCATGGTTGGTGCCATAACTGACGGAGACACATGGATGACCTGGGAGACCAGCGCATCCGGCTACGCCGCGGTTTGGGCGGAAGAGAACACCCGCGAGGCCATCTGGGATGCGATGGCCCGTAGAGAAGTCTACGCGACCACTGGACCACGCATGACGGTGCGCTTCTTCGGGGGTTGGGATTATTCGCAAGACGATGCGAACGGACAGACTTTGGTGGCTAAAGGCTATGGCAAGGGGGTGCCCATGGGTGGAACCCTGCGTGGCGAAGAGGGTAGCGACGCACCCTCTTTCTTGGTGGCCGCGCTGAAAGATCCCTTGAGCGGTAACCTAGACCGCATCCAGATCGTCAAGGGATGGCTCGATGCCGAAGGCGAGACGCATGAGAAGATCTTCAATGTGGTCTGGGGCGATGCGCACGAGCGCGAACTCGATGGCGATGGCCAGATTCCTCCAGTTGGGAATACCGTGAACTTGGCAGACGTGAGCTGGAGCGACACCGTAGGCGACGCGCAGTTGGTTGGGTTCTGGAAAGACACGGAGTTTGATGCTTCGCAGCCAGCCGTTTATTACGTTCGGGTGTTAGAGATTCCGACACCGCGCTGGACAGCCTACGACGTGAAGTACTTCGGCGACGAGCCTGTGGGCGAAGCGCCTAATTTCATACAGGAACGTGCTTACACCTCGCCGATTTGGTATTCGCCTTGAGCATTGGGGCACTGGCGAGCAGGAACAAGCCACGAGCACTTGCCCATACCAACGCTCACAGAAAACCACACTCCTATTTTCGCATTGATAGCAATGTTTCTTTGACGCTATCATTGGTGGCATCAATTGGAGACCGCAACCGCAATGGCAAGTCTAAGCATACGCAAGTTACCCGATGAAGTGCATAGGACATTGCGAATACGGGCGGCTCAAAATGACAACAGCACTGAGGCCGAAGCCCGAGCAATTCTCAAAAGTGCCGTCCAACCAGAAGCGCGCATCAAACTCGGGTCAATGCTCGCTGAGCTCGGCCGTGAGGTGGGGTTAGCGGAGGAAGAATTCGCAATCTTTCAACAGGTTCGAGACAGGACTCCGGCCGAACCCGTGAAGTTTGCCTGATCATACTTGACACCAACGTCGTTCCTGAACCACTGAGCAAAGCTCCCGACCCTCGTGTCTTTCAGTGGATAGACGCTCAGGAACATTCTAGGATCAAGATTACATCGCGGTTGTCCGCGCACGGCAGCCCGCCGAGCGCGGCATGCAAGCTCGACATATCACGCGCCGGCCATAGCCGTTCGTGGCGTTTTGCGAACCCTTAGGATTCCGATTGCTTCTTATACGGCGGTCTCATAGCCGATGCCAACTTCGAGGCCAGCTTGGACTGGCTATAGATTGACTTGGCGTGACTGAAGTTCTTAAATCCGTCATAGCCGTGGTATGAGCCCATCCCGCTCGGACCAACCCCACCAAAGGGTAGATCCTCCTGAACGACATGCATTATCACGTCGTTCACAGTCGCACCACCTGATGTAGTGCGCGTGAGAACTTTCTCTTCTTCGCTCTTGTCCTGGCCAAAATAGTAGAGTCCAAGCGGACGGTCCTTGCTGTTAACGTATTCGATCGATTCATCAACCTGCTTGTATTCCTTGACCGGCAGGAGCGGCCCAAATATCTCGTCTTGCATAACCTTCATATCATCACTGGGGTTCAGCAAGAGCGTTGGCGGTATACGGCGATGCTGTTGTTGCGAGAAGTCCTCGTCGGCGGGATTGATCTCGACCACATCCGCCCCCTTCGCCTTGGCATCCTCAATGTACCCCTTCAGGCGGTCGAAGTGTCGCTCATTGATGATCGATGTGTAGTCGGCATTGTCCTTGATATTCGGGTACATCTTGGCGACAGAGGTTTGAGCATGCTGTACAAACTCATCGCGGGATTCTTCAGGCAGGAAGACATAATCTGGTGCGAGACAGATCTGCCCCGCGTTCAAAGTCTTTCCCGCCATGATGTTGCTCGCGGCAAGCTCCATGTCTGCGCTTCGACCGATGATCACTGGTGACTTACCCCCGAGTTCCAGTGTCACGGGCACGAGGTTTTCTGCTGCCGCTTTCATTACATGTTTGGCAATGCTCGTCGCGCCGGTGAAGAGCAAATGATCGAATGGCAAGCGCGAGAATGCGCCTCCGACATCCGGTCCGCCAGTGAATACGGCGACCTCTTCTTCATCGAAGTTCTCGGCGAAACACGCTTTCATGAGCTCAGAAGTTTGCGCGGTGTATTCGGAGGGCTTGATCATTAATTGAAAATTGAACGCAGTTTACCAACAAGAATAGGATGCCTCGCTCACTGCCATGGCATTACCTAAGAACGCTGCGCTCGATGCCTTGCACATGGGCCTGGCTTCGGCGAATGGTATGGATATACTCCTGACGCGGAATTTCTCCAATCCCTTCATGCCGCCCGGTGCGCGAACACCCCGAAAGCGTCCTCGCCGAGGCCGACCTCAAGACCCTGCGCAGGCGCTACCGAACCATCCTCACCCGCGGCGAAAAAGAGCTTCCGAAGCCCCCGCCGCGAACCTCCGGAAAGCGCGGGCGCGTCGCCAGGTCCGATGCCGGGAACCTCCACGCCGCCCTCCGCAAACACGAGGACATGGTGCTCCGATTCGCCCGCGACCCCCACGTCCCCTTCACCAACAACCGCGCCGAGCGCGACATCCGAATGGCCAAGGTCAGGCAGAAAATCTCCGGATGCTTTCGCAACCCGCGCTTCGCCGCCGTCCACTGCCGCCTCTCAAGCTACCTCCAGTCCACCGCCTTCCAGGGGTACAATCCCCTCGCCGCCATCGAGATCGCACTCAACGGCAACGCCGCATCACTGGTCAAACCACCGCCAGACAACTCACCCGATCCCCCGATCAGCCGGTGCCGTCCGAGTGGTTACGAATTCTGATTATCTATACTTGTGTCAAGACCTTTTGATAACGAAGCCTTTACCTCAGCATATAGCCCAAGCAGAGTGTCAGTTGTATATTGGCGAAATATGTCACGCTCGACTGTGTGTTGATATTGGTCTGAAGATAAAAGTTTGCGCATCTGACTCTTAAATCCCTCACCATTTACCAAGGCGGGTAGTTTTCGAGTGATGTTGTCGATGAGGGTGTCATACCGCTCAATGCCATAATCTTCAATCTTGCGCAGCACCAAGTCTTCACGGAGGCGAATACCCCTTCTCTGTAGCCAAGACATATCCCATATGTCACGGTAACGGATATATCGTTTGGCGGCGGCAGCGAGTGAAATCACCTTGTCCGCAAGAATCTCTTCTTTCGTTTCGACATGAATAAGCATATCCCCATACCCGTCGGGCAATAGCTCATAGTTCGCCGACAATGCCTTCACTTCCCTAGTGATCGCTGGCACATTGGCTATTTCAATCTTTACACGTTGATGCGGCATATCTCTGCGATCAGGCTCGGTGACAACGGAAACCCACCACCGTCTGATACCCGCCCTGTTAGCGATCTGTTTCGGGGCTTTTACGTGACATCTCAATCCATATCGCCTTGTGATATACGATTCAACCCGAGGTTTGAACGAAGCCATTTCGTCAAAGGAAAAATTGGCACGGCTAGCGAAGTCCAAGTCTTCGCTATGGCGACTAGAACCATGACATAAGCGAAGCGCAGTACCACCTTGAAACACAAGCCCGTTCAATAGGCCAGCCCGATCCATACAGTACAAAATGTCGTAATGCAGTAGCTCCTTTTGGATGATGTCCGTCAGGTGTGGACCACGTTCAATGGCGAGTTTTTGTGAAAGCGTGTTGAGCATAGCGACTACCATTCTTCATCGTTCAACACACGCATATCGACCAAATCAAGGTTTTGACCAACACGCTTCAAATCTAGGTAGGCTGTTTCCTTGCTCGCAAGGCGTAGCGGCCTGCCCACATCCACACACCCGTTTTGAATGTCGAGTGGACTTCTCTGTGTATGCGTGAATTCAATCGTGCCAAATGGTGTGTCAAACACCCCCTTGCGTCCAGTCGTCATAACGGTGAGCCGTTGCGGTAACTGTGAGATCACGGAGTACTGGGATAACGCTGATTCAAGACTCACATAACTGTGAGACGACCGGCGTATGGCCTTTGCGATGTGTTCGAGCAGATCGTTTTGGTTCGGTGCGAATTTGTGCACATAGACCCCCCTCGCAGCCCTGACAAGCACACCCGCTTGTACAAGCCGGTTCAAGGTGACATTCAAAACATCTGGTTTCTCATCAAACGCCTTCCCCAAGTCACGTGTGGTGAACACGGGAGGGTGATGCTTGAATGCAAAGAGTCTTTTAACGGCAGCGAGCCGCCTCACGACACCTATCCCAAACATAACGTGAATACCATACTATACAAAAGTGTTATGTTTCTGTCTATATAGAGAAGTTTGACCAAGCTAGAGCTTGGGAGCGTTGAGGTAGGGGAGGAACCCTCTGGTACTTGGACCGGACGGTAGTTCTGATGTGCCTATCTATTCGAGACCGGCTCTCTAAGGGGTACTAGTTCGTTGATGCTCGATTGAGCAACCCGCTAGCGGGACAAATCGGAATCGGATGCGTCTCTAGCAGCGTGTTGGCGCTCTGACCTACTTGACCTATCTTAATCAGTTGGTCAACGTCCGCTTTATCGAGCACCTTTTCAATGTGATGGTCAAGCGTGCCTTCTCCTAACCAAGGTTCCGCAATTTCCAGGAGATCATCTATCACGGTCTTGAAGTCATTGATCTCGTTTTCTGTCGCTTCGCGAAGGTTATCTTCGTGAACCCATTCTCCGTAAAGTTCAATCCCCCGATGTGTTTTAGTGATGAATGTGACTAGGCGCTCGCGGTCATCCTTTCCCCAAGGATGGCCAGTGATAAACCCAGCATCTTTGGATTCTTTCGAATAGACGGCTTGGTTTAATTCAAATTGCATGTCGGGTTCCTCATATAGCGTTGGCGAATGATTTGCTATGAGGACATCGTTCAAGCGAGGGCGGGTAAGGCACGAGCAACCGCTTCGTGAAACTCTTCAAAGGTCGGTCTTTGGTACGCCTCTAGTGATCTATTCATTGAGGTATGCCAATAGCGAGGTTCGGCACGGTTGAATCATGTCGAGAACCTCTTCATCGCTTATCCGTGACATGGGCCAGGAGTCGAAGTCGGGTGAGGATGTTCCGGTGAATGAGCCGGGGTCGATGACGATGACGATGACGAAAACCCACATAAGCTAGATACGGATGAGTTTCGATCACTTATGCGTGAGTATCTGGTGGAGGTCGCTTATAGAAGTCAGCGCGTCAATACGGAAGTCTTCATATTCGGGCTTTCTAGAAAGTCAGGGTTCTCTGGTACGGGCGGCGCGATTTCATATCTTGTGGCGCGACCTTGACCCTGTTGTGTGAAGGCACCAAGAGAGACCAGACGCGCCAAGTCACGAGCCGCCGTCGCGGGCGGGCTGAATGGAGCCACCGGATTCGCCGTGTATGACTGACATGTAGTGGCTCTATTTGCTCGTGTAATACCATCACCACAAGAAAAGCCAGACGATGTATAGGTGGCAGGGCATTGCAGATTGATCTCAATCTTGTAAAACTCACCGGTAGGGATGTTGAACGCCGAAATAGGCGGTGCGACTGGGGCAGTAGCCGTAAGCTGTTTATCGAATAGCCAACAATCCCCTTTTTTGGTGTGACTCAGAGGGCACGTTCCCTCTCGAATGAACTGCAAGGAGACAATGCGATCATGAAACTCGCGACATTTTCGACCGCCGACAACCCCAACCCGCGCCTCGGTGTCGTTCGAGACGATTGTCTTGTAGACCTGAGTGCCGTCGCCGGGGCACCGGATTCCATGGCGGCCTACCTGACCGGCGGGCAGGCCGCCGACGAACAGGTCAGAGCGGCAGCCGAGGAAGCCTCCAATGCTTTTCCCCTCGATGCGATCAAGTGGCATGCCCCCGTACCCGACCCCGGCAAGATGCTGGGGATCGGCCTCAATTATGCCGACCACATCGCTGAGACCGGCATGGCGACACCGCAGACTCAGATGTGGTTCAACAAGCAGCACAACTCTGTGAATGGGCCCTACGCCGACATCAACCTGCCGGCAGTGTCCAACAAACTTGACTATGAGGCGGAGCTGTGCGCGGTCATCGGCAAGCGCTGCAAGCATGTGCCTCGGGAACGGGCGCACGAGGTGATAGCCGGTTACTGCTGCGGCAACGATGTGAGCGTGCGCGACTGGCAAAGCGCCGCAATGACCATGCAGATCGGCAAATCATTCGATACGCACGGACCCTTCGGCCCGTATCTGGTCACACCCGATGAAGTGCGCGACCCGCACCTGCTCGACATCCGCTCCCTGGTAAACGGCGAAGTACGACAGAGATCCAACACAAAGCACCTCATCTTCGACTGTTATGACGCCGTCGCGCACCTTTCCCAAGCGTTCGTCCTCGACCCGGGCGATGTTCTCTTCATGGGCACGCCGGCGGGCGTCGGGGCAGCCATGAATCCACCGAGTTTCCTCAAAGAAGGCGATGTCGTTCGCATCGAAATCGAGAAGCTCGGGCACCTCGAGGCAAGGATTGTCCCGGAACGTGCGGTGTGTGTGATTGAGTAGAGGAGTCGAATCCACTTCAAAAGATGCTGGGCACCACTCCCCTGGTGTTCGCGAGCGGCCCCGAAACGACCGGTGTCTTTACTTCAGCATCCCACTCGAAGTGAAGCGTGCGCTAGAAGATCTTCCACTCGCCGTCACATCGTTCAAACTGGTCATAGTGTCGGGCACCAATCAATACCCCATAAGGCCTGCCGGTATGTGGGAACAAGAGAGGAAACGGCGGGCAATCTTCTGACATCAGATGATGAGAGAGTAGGTAAACCTGCGCCTGCGCCCGATCATCGTGCACCGGAGAACCCCTTCCCCGAGGAACTTGAGGATTGCTTCGAGTCCTAGCAATGGTTTCTCAAGCATGCCAGTGAACTCGGCGTTGACCCAGCAAGGATTGCAGTCTCTGGGCATAGCGGCGGAGGCGGGATGGCGGCGAGCCTCACACAACGAATATCGGATCACGGTGGCATACAGCCAGCCGCGCAGTTCCTGTTTTGCCCTATGCTGGATGATCGCACCGCGGCCGCCTTGGAGCTGGGTGCCATCAAGCATGTCGGATAGTCGAACAGAAACAACCTGGCAGCCTGGTCCTGGTACCTTGGCTGCGAAGCCGGCGCCGAGGTCGTTCCCGAAAACGCCGTGCCCGCACTTGGATTGACACCCTTGGCACCGCTGCCAGGGAGAGCCCTAAGTGAGGACTATGCAGTCGTCAATGCGATTGACCTCTTTACGGATCATGAGACCTATTTTCATGCCCTCAGTCTCGAATTTAACCTAGGTTGGGCAACCTTGAAATCGATTGGCGGTTACATCGATTTTGAGAGTTTGTGGCGATCCGATGTGGGTCTTCCGAGCGGCTTCCTGTAATGCCTAGTATGTGTGCTGCGCTCCGAAACGTTCTCCGAGCAGTTTTCCCAGGAAATACTCCCGAACGGTACGACCGGCAAATTGAACTGGGTGACCGGCGTCTACCATCTCAAGGAAGAGGCAACCGATGAAGGGGCATTCAACCTCAACATCGCGCCCGCGTTGCCGATCGGTACACCTCTTCGAGAACACGGGCGGTGGCCAGGATCTAACCTCCTACGCGGTGTTCGCAGATGGCCGATCAATTAATTATGAGGCCAGTTGAGAAGGTGAACAATGGCAAAATCATTGAAGGATCATGTCGCGCCAGTTACCGGCGCGAGTTCAGGCATCGGTCGGACTCAGCCGATCGGAACGGATAGCGCCGATATTGGATAACTGGCGCCCGAGCAGGTGCGGATCGCCGTATCCAGCTTTTCGGTTCAGCACGGCACGTCTCCCAACGAATGCGTGCTACGCTGGGTCACGGATGTACTCGACGTGACCCGTGCCGAACTGACCGCCATCCGCTCGTTGTCGGTGACACTTCGCCAAGCCGCGACCACCTCCATGTGCCGGGATTCGCCACCGTCAAGGAGGGCGTACAGCGCTGATGTATCGATGAACAAACTCACGAGTCGTAAGCCTCAGCAAGATGTTGATCGTGTTTTTCGGCCGCGGGGATATCCCGAGCGAAAACGCCCGGTCAGGGCGCTGGCACCGGCAAGCAGGGCGCGACGATCTCGTACAGGCCGACGCACCAAGTACTCGGCAACGCTTTCAC
>CAZNYE010000103.1:0-5392 GCA_964577185.1 uncultured Pseudomonadales bacterium
TTCCCTACCCACATCTGGCCGAGGTTCCTTCAACTTGGTTCTACTCAAGTCCACCGAACTTCTCAATATCCTTGATGGACTCGGATTCTCCGACGGCCGTGTTACCGTGATCGATTCGGAGAGTCGAATGAGAGCCGCCACAGGTGCAATTGCTCGCGACCAGACTTCGAATCCCGCAGACCAGTGGTTCCATCCAATAGCCTGGCTGCGGGTAGTCTTTGCTCCGGATCCCGGCATTGCTCAGGACCAAGCGCAATCTGAAGCCGTCGCCAGCGGTGTGATCAATAGCGCACTTGCTGGCGAGCCAAGCGTCGAACGCCGCATACACGAGCTGGGTTTTGAGATCATCACCGCCGCCTACCCCATTGTTTCCACAAACCGGGGTGTACTCGGCACGGTGGTTGTGGAGCAAAGCACCGACCAAACACTCTCCATGCAAAGCCAAGCGATCGACCGGCTCTTCGGGCTCGTACTCGCCGCGTTTGTGCTGGTCATGCTGGCACTCTTTGGCTTTTCGGCGCGATTAGCCTGGCGAATAGGACATCTGCGCGCAGACACCAGCCGTGCAATCGATGAATTCGGTCGCTTAAGACCTGTCAAGCTCAAGCGCGAGCAAAAGGCTGGTGACGAAATCGGAGACCTCGCAAGGTCCATTTCGACCATGCTTTCGAGCTTGCAGCGCTACACAGGCTTTCTCGAACGCATGCCGCGCACGCTTCGACACGAAATACACAACCCCCTCAACAACCTATCGACATCGCTGGAGAATCTCGCAGAAGAGGTGGAGGGGGCGCGAGACAGCAAATACCTAGCGAGCGCGCGTCGAGGCGTTGCCCGTATTGGGATTATTCTTCAAGGTCTCGCGGATGCGGCGAGTCTGGAAGAGTCCCTGAAGTCCGAAGAACCCGAGACCTGTGACGCTGCCGCCTTGCTCACAAGCTACGTGCGCAACTGCCGCCTCAATCACCCGGATCGGGCCTTCACCTATCGTGGCCCCGTGGATGGTGTGACCGCCAATATCCCAGACTACAGAATGGAGCAAATGCTTGATAAGCTGCTTGACAACGCGATTGACTTTAGCCGAGAAGATAGCCCCATTCTCGTGCAGCTTGACGTGAGTCATGGCTACCTTCGTGTGACGATCGCCAATCGTGGACCAGTACTCCCTGAATCCGCGGAACAATCCCTGTTTGATTCAATGGTGAGCCATAGAGATGTTCAAGACCGACTGCATTTCGGATTGGGACTCTACATTGTGCGCATCATCGCCGAATACCATGGTGGCAACGCCCGAGCACTCAATCTGGTGGATGGCTCCGGGGTCATGTTGAGTGTCGAGCTTCCGGCACCGGGCGCACAGGGGTTGACCACCCATCCTAAGGCAGCCGCTGGCTAACATTCCTCCGGCGCGACCAGCCTCAACTCCGCTTCGACGCCGAGCCTTTCATCGCATTGAATCTCACCCCTTGAGTGCATGAGTTCAACAGCCGCGAGCACGCTGCGCCCGGCGGCTGGAAAGAGCACGCGATCAGTGCCCTTGTACATGATTGGCACCATGTCCTGAATCCTGTTCACGCCTGAAAGCAGGCACTCGCGGATCTGACGCTCACGAGCGAGTCGATGCTCGATAAAGCCTTCCACATGTGCCTTGGGATTGGCAATAGGCGGTCCGTGCGTCGGATAGTACAGTGCCTCATCGCGTTCGAGCAAGAGTGCAAGGCTTTGCATGTACGCTCCCATGTTGCCATCGGGGGGAGAAATCACCGAAGTCGACCATCCCATGACGTGATCGCCGGTGAAGAGGGCACGCTCTTCCTTAAGGGCAAAACACACATGATTGGAGGTGTGTCCCGGAGTGTGCACACACTCCACGCTCCATCCTTTTCCTTCGATGAGATCTCCATGTTGGACACGAACATCAGGATCAAATTCGCGGTCCGCCCCCTCCTCCACCCTAATCCGGTCCGAGGCATCGCCACCATGAGGGCCGAAGCCATAAGTGGGCGCTGAATGATGCGCCTTGAGGAGTCGGCAGCCTGGAGAGTGGTCCAGATGCGTATGGGTGACCAGCATATGGGTGACTTGCTCGCCAAAGAGCGCAGCGACCAACGAGTCGATGTGCGTCTCGTCGAGGGGGCCGGGATCAACCACCGCCACCTCCCCTTGACCGAGAATATAGGTGCCCGTACCTGTATAGGTGAAGGGGCCCGGATTCCTCGCGATCAGCCTCCGCACCAAGGGTGAAAGCTGTTGGGAGACACCGTACTCAAACTCAATTTCACGTTCGAGACGTAATGGCACTGCGCTCTATCCAGTGGGAAATCCGCTCTACCTTATCAGATTGCGCACGCAACACCTTGCGAACTTTTGCTTAAAGCAGTTCAAGAGGGTGTCAAGGTCCAAGATTCACGCATCTCTATCCAGTCTTGATGATCGGGTACCAGCGTGCGCGCCAATCGCACGTACTCCCGAGCTTCCTCTTCGAATCCGGCGTTCCAGGCTTCCTCGGCAACCTCCGCAAGCCTCACCGCCGCAGATTGTGCAAGCTGTGCCGCGCGCTGGTTGTCCGAATCGAGGGTCTGCACCTCAAACAGCTTTTCCAAAAGGTTTTCATCCTCCGGTGCGGAGATATAACCCTCGACGAGGAGTTCTTCCGCATCCCGTAATAAAGTTTCCAGACGTTCGCTGCGCTGCTGGTCTGCTTCTAGTTCCTGTGCGACGCCCGCCAAGGCCGACTCGTCTAGCGCGGATTGCAGTGCGCGGGTCAGCAGATTGCTCGCCTGAACGTATTCGCGATCTAGAGTGGCGCGACTGATTTGCTCAATGACCCCAGATGTCACCTGTCGCAAGCCTTGTATGGCAATCGGGTTGTCAGGGTCAGTCGCCAGTACCCGTCCGTATGTTTCCGCCGCGTTCGCGCCCGCTGGATTCACAAGCGCTCCGGAAGCGAGATACTCGGACCCGGTTTCGAGCAGGCTGCCAATCTCCTGCTGCATGGTTCTCTCGCGCTGGATTTGCTCTCTGACAGCGGCAACTTCCAGTGTTTCGCTGGCCGCCCTCGTGGCGTGTTCAAGAAACATCATGGCCTTGGCGACATCCTCCGCGAGAATCGAGGATTGCGCCTTCTGCGCAAAGTGCCGAGCCATTGCCACAAGGGCGTTGCTCGCGCCTTCATGGTCTGGCCAGAGTCTCACCACTTCCCGGTACGCTTCGATCGCCGTCAAGCCTTCCTCATCCGAGAAACTCCCCTCCTGCACCAGCGCCAGCGTATTCACAAAGAGGCTTTCGGCCATGCGCCGCTCGGAGAGTTCGTCAAGTTGGCGGCGAAACTCGGCATCCCCTGGAAACAGATTGACCGCCTCTCCAAGCCGTTGGTTGGCCACGTCGAGTCTTCCCTGGGCAAGTGCGGCATCGACCTCTTCTCGCGTGCTGGTAAGGAGTTGACGCAACTCTGCGGCCGCTTGCGCGTGGCCCGGAGACATCGTCAGCACAGTTCGGTACGCCGAAACCCGCAGCGCGAGGCCGGAGTTAGAATCCGCACCGCGCACCAGAAGGCCTTCAATACTCTCCGTATAAGGCTCAGGCAACACACCAAATTCACGCAGGGAGCGCAGCAGGTATTCCTGTGCCGGGGGACTCATATAGAGAATCGCCGTCCCCGAGGCCAGTAGGATGAGCAGTGCCACAACAACGCCACCAAACCCGAGGCCCACGCCTCTTTGACGACCAAGGCGCGTTGCCGGCCTTCTGGTGGAATTGGACGTGGTGCTAGGTGCGTCGGCGAGCGCTCGAGACAGCTCGTCGCGAGAGATTTCTCCGGTATGCACATGATGTTCTGGCCAATCGGCGCGCAGTTCAAGAAGGGATACGGCATCCTTGAATTCGGATAGGAAATTCGCATCCCAGTGTCCGTGCAAAAGCGGCCGGAGCATTGGCACCAGCGGCCTGTCGTTTGTCGGCAGGAGTCGCGCAATGTCTGCTTCGGAAGGGGTGGGTGGAAGGGAAAATTCTCTGGATCCTCGTAAGACAGACACGATAAAGAGTCCCAGGCGCTCCATGTCCTGACTCGCACGCCGTGTGGAGAGAACCTTCTGCGAATCGGCATTATCGCCAGAATTGGCTTTGACGACGCCAAACGACACGCCGGGGATGGGGCTTGGTGTGAGCAAGAGGCCACCGGCCGATGAAGATCTCCAGATATGGCAGTGATCGAATCCACCATGGACAAAGCCGCCCGCATGCAGCGCCTCGAGTCCCTCCACCACATCGGACATGATGTGTACAAGGGAGCGAATGGAAAGTCCTTCTTGCGCCATCTCGTGTAAGGACTGCCCATGAAAGCCATCGAACATCATCCGCACATTCCGTCCATCCAACTTCCACGCCCGGGGTGTCACGAGACTTGGATGGGAGATCTCTCGCAGTTGGGCCAATAGATCTTCGAACGCGGCCAAGTCGGCGCCCGCTGACAGCTCGAAGTCCCTGAGTAGCACGTCGTTGCCATCAACGAGCCTTTTGCCTTCGTAAAGCCCGGGGCAAATCTCTATCTCTTGAGAGCACTCCTGCCAGTTCATGAGGCGCCCGCGCGGTTCTGTTCGGCCATGTATAGCGACCGAATCTTGCTAGTCATCAAGCGACCCAGGACAGCATTTGCATCATCGCTCACACGCGAGCCATCAAGGGCTGCGGCGACCCCTGCTCCGTGCGCCAATCCGTCGATGCAACGATCACCACGAAACATCCACTCGTCCCCGTCCACATTGAGCGAGCAGCGAGCATTTCGCTCGATACGCCAGGCGCCCACAAGACCGCCATCTTCCCACCGCTCTAGCCAGAGACTGCCGTCAAGTTTCCTGCGCACTCCCAGTCCATGCCTCAAGCCACGTTCGTACCATCCGGAAAAGACATCTCCAGAATCTTCGACCTGTCTTCCTTCACCATGGCGCGCTCCGGTCACAAAATGCCCCTCGTACACGGACCTGCCATTTCGAACGCGTCGCCCTACTCCAGTACGCTCACCAAAGCGATACTCACCCTCATAGTAGTTTTCGGGCCCCCAGGTGTAACGACCTTTACCGTGTCGAACCCCTTCTGCGAATTCGCCTGAATACTGGTCCCCATTCGGCCAAATATAGAGCCCCTGCCCATGTGGCATATCCTGCTGATACTCCCCCTCGTATACGGGTCCATGCGCCCACTCGTAACGTCCCCTTCCGTGACGCATGCCGTCGCGCATGGTGCCAAGATAGTAGTCGCCGTTGTCGTAGAACCGTTCGTGCTGCGTTGGCTCTTCCTGCGAAAGCGCCAAGCTGGGCACGAAAGGAGCAAGCACCAGCAAGGCCATGGCCAGTAGACGACGGCACAAGAAATTCATCAACTCAACATGCTGCAC
>CAZNYE010000104.1:0-5231 GCA_964577185.1 uncultured Pseudomonadales bacterium
GGAGTTGGAAACAAAGTTCGAGGTACTGGACGGGAAGATAGAACGCAATTGGCGTTGGACCATTGCGATGCTCACCGCTATCTCCGTTTCAATGATTTCAGCGTTGACACTGTTGTTAATGCGCTCGGTTGAATGACTGGGCAAGGTGAACACGCCACACGGTGAGAAAGCTAGAAATGCCGAGTGTGAATCCGGCAAAAACGAGCACTTGTTCGAGCGTTGCGCTCATCACAAAGATGAGGGACAGCAAACCTAGCACATAGATTGCAATATTGGGTACGCCATCCTGATTGGTTTTGGAGAGAACCCCGAACAGAGGAAAGTCCTGCCCAACACATTGCAGCGTGCGAGGCCCCGCCATGATCATGGCGCTTGCGGTAGAAATGAACAGCAGCGCAAGAATGATCCCCATAATGTCCCCGCCAATCGTCCCGAATGCGTGGTTCGCGGCTATATGACCAATCTCTTCATGTCCGGCCATGGCTTCCATTGGCGCGAGCAGAAGAAAGGTGATGTTCAAGAGCAGGTATGGCAGGGCCACGGCCAAGGTGCCAAAGATCAATACGCGCCAAACGTCAAGGCCACTAGGGCGGTCGGTGCGGCGAAGCCAATAGTGGCTGAGATCCAGCCCGCTGCAAACCCGACCCCGGGAGGGTAGATTGGCGAGAGAAAATTGTATTCGCCGCTCGATTTCGGCAGGGCCGCGCCGAGTTCAGCGTAGCTCAAGGCTCCGCACAACGCCGTAATGCCTCCCACCACCCAGAGCATGAGAATCACAAACCCAGAACGGAAACTGAGCAATTGAAACCCGAGGCTGGTGAACACACCCGCCCCAATCATATTGGCAATGACCACGGCAATGGCTGTGCGCGGGCTGAACTTCATATGAGAGGGTTCCTGTGCATAGGAGTGCACTTCGTACCGACGAATGATGCAATTTTCGCCGGAAATGTTACAAACGCGGGTGATCGATTGTCAGTCGCTGATTCACCTCAATATCTTGCATCAGAGTCTCGCTGCCATCAGGCCATTCCACAGTCAACGTCTCTATCCGGTCTGAACCGCCTAGGCCAAAATACTGGTCGGTTGGGTTGTGAGAGAGATAGTTGCTGCCGAGCACCACTTCACGCATCTGATTCTTTTCGCCTGCGCGTATCAGGATGCGAGCGCCCACCGCGCCTGTGTTGGGTGCCCGGCCGCGGAGCTTCACGGACAGGTAGTTGTTCCCTTGGCTGTCGTTTCGCCAGAGGGTGGCGGAGAGCAGCGTGCCATGGTGAAGCTGCAATATATCCACATCTCCGTCATTATCCAGGTCCGCACATACGACTCCTCGTCCGTCGTACGGGTCGTCGAGTCCGAGTTCGCTTGCCATTTCGTCGAATCTGCCCTGCCCGTCTGAAACAAAGGCGCGGCTGGTATCCCTGGAGAATTCTCCATGATCGTCCTCGACCTGCCAGCCGTTGGTGTGGTAGATGTCCAGATCGCCATCATTCTCAATGTCGAGAAAGCAACTGCCCCAGCCCCAGCCACCATCGGCAACGCCCGCAGTTTGCGTCACATCGGATAACACGCCTCCCTCATTGCGATACAGGCGATTGCCGACTTGCGAAATATGATCTGGAACCTCTTCACCGGTAGCGAGAATGCTGCTGACAAACCAATCAAGGTCGCCGTCGCCGTCATAATCCCCCAACGCCGAGCCCATGCCGTTTCCATCGATGATCACATCGACATCGGTGCGATTCTCAAATGTGCCATCGAGATTGTTGAGAAAAATCTGCGTGTGATTGAAATCGGCCACCATCAAGATATCCGGATACCTGTCTTCGTTCATGCGTGCGAAGCTCGGCGAGAAGCTGTAATCGTCGCGCACGCGCGTGACCAACGGGTCGTTTGGATGCACGATCGAGGGTGCCAGCCTAGCCTCGAGGGTGACCGGAGTGAACAGCATTCCGACCTCATCGCTGTCGTTCCGCCACAGGTGTTCGGACTCTATCGAGGGCGCACTTCGGTCGCGATGCGTGCCCCAGTGCGCCAGCAGCATGTCCAAGTCGCCATCAAGGTCATAGTCCCCAAAGGCGGGAGAGAAATTGAATTCGGAGCGGATGAGGTCAAGCCCCGATCCGGCTGTCACATCGGTGAACGTGCCGTCGCCATCATTGCGGTAGAGTCGTGAAGGGTCACCACCCATGCCGGGCAGGACAAGATCGAGGTCGTTATCGCCGTCGAGGTCCGCAAGTCCAGGCGAGCCGTGCCGCAGGTTGCCGCCGAGTGGATTGGTCAATGCGATGCCAGCTTGGCTGGCGACTTCCTCGAATTGCAGGTCGCCGATATTGCGGTAGAGCAGATTCGCGCCCACGTCGCCGCGAACAACCACGAGGTCGATCAAACCGTCACCATCATAGTCGCCAGCCGCCACGCCGCTCGGGGCCACCATTTCAACCTCCATGTTGCTGAGACCGCGGGTGTAACCGACATCAAAGCCAATACCAGATGTGGCAGTGACATCGCTGAAGCCAGTCGGCTTGACGGGTGGTCGAGGCGGCGTGGGAGGCGTGGCTGGTTCCTCCGATGGCCCAGGATTGGCACTTCGGCCTCCGCCGCCACAACCGCACATGAAGATGAGGCAAACGAGACAAGCCAATAGGAAGCGCCCGCCCCCGAAGGTGCTGGTTCGGGTGCGGCGCGCGCTGCTGCAACCCAAGTGAAGGCTCGTTCCGGGGGGTTATTCGAGCAGGTAACTACTCGCCCCCCTTGACACTATAGGACAACGCCCGTGTTGCGCACACGAAATGGGTGAGCAGAGCATTAGCGGGGATATAGCGGCTAGTTCCTATAGTGTCAAAGGGGGGCGAGTAGTTACTCAAACAGTTCGATGAGCTTTTCGTCCAGCGTTTTGCCACGAAGATTTTTGGCAACTATTACTCCTTGACTATCCACAAGAAAGTTCATTGGAATGGCAAGCACGCCGAACTGAGTTGGCACAGCACTGTCGTAGGCTCTGAGGTCGCTGGTATTGATCCAAGGGATCTTGTCCTCTATGGAGGCTTGCTCCCAGTCGTCACGGTCATCGTCCAGAGAGAAGGCGAATACTTCGAAGCCGTGTTCGCCGTAGGTCTCGTAACTTGCGATGAGTTCTGGATTCGCGGCGCGACAGGGCCCACACCAGGAGGCCCAGAATTCGACCAGCACATACTCATTGGAATCGAGCGCATCCTGTAGCCAATAGGTCTGTCCATCGAGCCCAAGGCTGGAAAAATCCTCAATCTGTGAACCTTCGCCCATGGCCTTGTAGGTATCGCGCATTTCAAGGCCCTTGACTTTCCGACTACGCGTGGCGATAAGCGTGGGATGGTCGCCAAGGACAGCGCGTAACTCATCGAGCCGCGCGATGGCATCGGAGCTGCCCATGGCGCCAAGTTCCACGGCATAGAGGCTCGCGAGCGCATCGTCCCCGGATTCGGCGATGCGCAGCAGCGCTTCGCGCCTGACTTCATGCAGCGCGCGGTATCTTTCCCAGGCGAGGTCCATGAGCTCCTGATAGTTCTCATCGCCTTCTTGCAGGTCCTTCTTCGCATCCATAACCTCTGCGTAGGCTTTCTTTGCTTCAAGGTATGGCTCGCTCTGCTCCCAACTTTCTATCACCCGCTGTTGATAGGGACCGCCACGAACCTGAAGCGCGGAAACGCCACCCAGGTAAGACACGTGGATATGTGCGGGTTCCAAGATGAACTGCGTGGAACCCTTGAATTCATCCTCCTCGTCATATATGCCAAGATTCACCCGACCGCCGTGCGTGAATTGACCACGAATTTCAAATGAGCCGTTTGAGATTGGCGCACGGGCGACGTCCTCGGAAGAACCAAGCACCGCCGTGGAGCGAGACAGCACCACTTCGCCCGATTCCAAGAGTTCTCCCACGTCACCGACGATCACATACAGCTCAGAATCTAGCGCGGCCTGCAAAAGCACGGGCGCGACAAGGGCCAGCCACACAATTGCGACGAGTGCACAGTGACGCTTTCCAACAAGAGTCGGCATGGTCGCAGTTTCTAAAGCAAACAAACTCACCTCGCCCTAAGACTCACCCCTTCTAGAGTGAAAGCCGCAGCGACAGGCTATAGGAACGTCCTTGCGTCCATTCGTAGTACGGATTCAGGGTAAATTCTTCGACCTCGCCGGTTTCGAGATCAAGGCTTGAATTTTCGGCGAATTCATTGGTCAAGTTATTGATGGTGAGCGTGGCCGTCATAGCAGACAACCAACCCGGTGAGTTGAACAGGGTGTTTGAACCGAATTCATAGCCCAGTACTAGGTCGAAGTTGGTCGCGGGCTCTGTGATGAGCTCTTCGAGCCCCGCGCCCGTTGTACGTATGATGCTCGTGTCCTCAGAAGCCTGCATGTCAAGGGCCAGGAACATGCCGCCGCGCGACCAGGTGAACTGCATGTTCGTTTGATGCTCAGGCACCGGTGAAATCACGGTGTCTTCGGGGCCGGAGTCGTCGCGCGTCGTGACGATGTCGTGCACCGTGTCAGAACCGGCATCCTGCACCACGTCGTAGTTGCGGGTATAGGAACGCCGCAGAAGAACTGAGAATTCATTGAAGCCGCGCACCCAATCGTAGCGAATTTCGAGATCCGTGCCGTCCCGCTCGACTTCCGAAATATTGATCCATCGGTTATCAACGATGTAGAGGTCATCCTCGGGAACATAGGTGATGGTGGAAGGAAGAGCTTGCAGGTCGGCAACTGGCGTTCTCAACTTCGCGATGCGGTCCACATATTCCGTATTGCTCCAACTCGCCTTCAGCAACAATCCCGACAGGAACGTCGGTGCCCACTCGGCAGAATAACTCGTGGTATCGGCCGTCTCGGGTTCGAGGGTCTCGTTGCCACCACGATTTTCCACAACATTGTCGCAAAGTTGTCCAATACCTGTCCGTGTCTCGTCCAAGTAGTGCCAAAAGCATGCCGTGGGCACGGACTCAACCTTGGAGAGCAATTGATTGAGCTGAGGCGCAACAAAGGATGTCGATCGATTGAACTTCAAGCGAAACGTGTCCGTCGGTTCATAGACGAGACCCGCGAGCCAGGTGAACTCATCGCCCGGGTCGGCGGAATTCTCTAGTGTGCCGCCGCTGTCAGTGTCCGTCGCGCCGTAATCCACATCCGCATCCGAATAGGAATCATAGCGCCCGGAAAGAATCACGTTGAGGCGACGAACACCGCTC
>CAZNYE010000105.1:0-5249 GCA_964577185.1 uncultured Pseudomonadales bacterium
GGAGGACGCGGAGACGTTCACGGTCGCCCTGTCCGCCGTCTCGGGCGCGGTGCCCACGCGCTCGACCGCCACGGCGACCATCGCCGACAACGACGAGCCAGAGATCACCCACCGCCAGGAGTTCGAGCTGCCGGAGCCGAACGCGACGATCCCGGGCCAGCTGGTCATGTGGGGCTACACGCAGAACCTCGGCCGGGTGGACGCGGCGTTCGCGGCGGACGGCACCGAGGCGTGGGTGGGCCTGCTGATCGTCACCCGCAACTCGGTGGCGCTGAAGCTGGCGCCGGGCCAGGAGAAGTCCTGGCTCGGCGGGGAAGAATCCGGGCCCAACCTGTCGCGGGCGTTCCTTACGGGCGGGCGGCTGACCCTGCGTTACGGCGAAACGGAACTCGTGCTCGACGCGGCGGCGCTCAAGACCGACACCTCCGACCCCCACTTCTGGAAGGCGGACGGGCTGGCGTTCATCCGCGCGGTGGGCCTCGCCAGCGGGGCGAAGCTCGTCCTCGAGGCGCCCTGACACCTTCGGTTCCAAACCACGCGCCGGGGCGCCTACGCTCACCTCCGGTTGACCTTCCGATCAACGGCCCGATTGATCCGGCCGTTCAAACGCAGCTTGGAGTTCCAGCGCCTCTCCGTCGCCAACACTTGGGCTTCTTTCATCGTAAGTGCTCGCCCCCATTGACACTATAGGACAACGCCCCGGTTGTGGGCGCACGGTATGGGTGAACACACCATCAAGGGCGACACAGCGGCTAATTCCTATAGTGTCAGGAGGGCGAGCAATTGCTTTCATCTTTACTTGGCGGACGAGTTAGGGGAACCGGCTGGCCCGCGAAAAGCGATTTGCTCGCTTCTCCCAACCTAGCGCACAATGGAACGCGCAGAGATTAAGGTGGGCTGTTTGCTGGTGGCGTATAGATGGATTCATGAAAAACTTAGCCATCCTTCAAAATCTTCCGGGACGAGAAATCCACCTGATTGTCGGCTTTCTTCAAGGTCTTGCGGTTTACGGCCTCGTCGAAAACGGCGAATGGCTGGCTGAACGCCTGCATATCGCTCTTCCCCTGTGGCTGTTGGTATTGGTATGGCCGACGGCCTTCCTCCTTAGTTTCACGCGCGAGCATGTCACGCGCACACTCGTCTTGGTGAGCGGTCTTTCGTTCCTGCTAGCCCTGCTCGCGCTCCACACAGGTTGGCAAGCCACGCCGAATGAAGCGTTCGACTCTGACTCTCTGGTGGCCGCTTTCGCCATCTCCATGCTTGTGGCGCTGTTCGTGTCCATGATTCACCTGCAGCCCAGGGTCTCGCGCATTGACACCACCTACGAGGTGTTCTTTACACTGTCATGGCGAAACTTCCTGACGGTTGGATTCTCTTGGGCGCTGATGCTTGGTGTGCGGCTGGTGCTGTTCTTGTGGGAGTCGCTATTCGCCGTGATCGGCATAGACTTCTTCGAAAGACTCTTCGCACGCGGTTGGTTCATCGGCCCGGTGCTTGGGATGTCCTTTGCCTTCGGCTTATACAGTTTCCGCGCCGCCACCTCACTCATCGACAGCGTTTCATCGCTGCTTGCTCGCTTGACTTGGCTGCTGTTGCCGATTCTGCTGCTGCTTGTCGCGAGCTTTCTGTGCACGCTGCCATTCGTCGGCATCGAACCCTTGTGGGATACCGACCACGGCACGCTCATTCTCATGGCCGCGAACCTGATTGCGCTGTTCTTTGTCAATGCGGTGTATCAAACCGGCGACCACACGCCCTATCCCCACTGGCCACACCGGGCATTGATGATCGGCATCGCCATGCTGCCGATCATTAGCGCGCTCGCCTGCTACGGGCTGCTCTTGCGTGTCGGCCAGTATGGCTGGAGCATCGCCCGCCTGTGGGCCATGCTGGTAGTCGTGCTCATGGCGTGTTTCTCGATTGGTTATCTTTACATCATCGTCAGGCGACGAGCCAACTGGCAATCACAGCTACCAAGCGTCAATCGCCGCATGTCATGGGTGGTGCTGGCATCCATGTTGCTGACCGCTTCGCCGCTACTCGACTTTCGCGTGATTTCGACTTGGAGCCAGTTCTCGCGCTTCGAGGCTGGCCTCAGCGAGGCCATCGACCTCAAATACGTGCGGGAAACGCTGGGACGAGCGGGATATTCAAAACTTGAAGCCCTGCAGGCGCGTGATCCCACCATTTTGGAACGAGTGGAGCGGTCGCAGCACCTTGTGCGCGGCTGGGCACCAGAAGCGCAGGAGGGAATTCTCAAGCGTCCTGCTTCCATGCAGATTCCCGAAGCGCTTTCAATCGCCGTCAAGGGCTACGAGGATGAGCCGCCGAAGATGCTGATACAAGCGCACCTTGACGAGGATGAACTGCACGAGTATGTGACCGTTTGGTCATGGGGCGAGACCCTTCGTGCGGTCTGTTGGACGCAGGTGTCCGATGAATGGAGTCGATGCGGCAGTGAATACCTGGAAGAAGCCAATTCGGCGGAGGAAATCCTTGCCGAATTGCTCGATGCCGATATCGAAGCCGTTATTCCGCAGCGCCCTTACAAGGACTTGCGATTCGGTGAACGTCGAATGGAATTCGAGTAGACTTACGCGCCTTTCCCGCAGCAAGGCGGGAAAGCCATGCCGAGGTGGTGAAATTGGCAGACACGCTAGCTTCAGGTGCTAGTGGGGGCAACCCCGTGGAGGTTCAAGTCCTCTCCTCGGCACCAAGTGAGAAGCGCCTTGCCCGCTCCCAATCGTCTCGTGCGCGCAAACCTTGCCTTCGATTCAAGCCGCATCCGCGATTCTTAGCAACTGCTTGCCCATGTTTTGTCCGGTAAAGAGCCGGTTGAGCGTTTCCGGGATATTTTCAAAGCCTTCTTGAACATCGATCTTGTACACCAAATCGCCTGTCTGTACCCACGACATGAGTTCTTGAGCGGCAGTCGCGAATCGGTCGAAGTAGTCGATGACGATGAAGCCCTCCATGCGCGAGCGCGTCACCACGAGATTCATCAGGTTGCTCGGCCCCGGCACCGGCGAGGTCGCGTTGTAGCTCGATATTCCGCCGCATAGCACCACTCGGGCACGCATGTTGATGTGGTTGAGCGCGGCTTCCAGGATATCGCCGCCGACATTGTCGAAGAATATGTCCACCTTGTTGGGGCAGAGTTCACCGATGCGGGCATCAACATCCTCGCTCTTGTAGTCAATGGCGGCATCAAATCGAGCCTTCTCGGTGAGCCATGCGCACTTCTCAGCGCCTCCCGCGATGCCTATGACACGACACCCCTTGATACGCGCGATCTGGCCGGCGACCGAACCGGTCGCGCCCGCCGCACCGGATACGAGAACGGTTTCGCCAGGCTTCGGTTTGCCCAGGTCCAACATTCCCCAATAGGCCGTCTGGCCGGTGGTTCCGAGCACCGACAGCATCATGGAAGGTTCGATGCCGGGCGGCAGCTTGGTCAACATCCCCATAGGTGCTGATGCATTCACGACTTGGAAGTCTTGCCATCCGCCCAGCGTTTGAACCAAGTCTCCTGGCTTGTAGTCAGGGTGATTCGATTCGGCGACTTGGCCGACGCTGCCTGCCCTCATGGGCTCACCGAGCTGCACCGGCGGCAGGTAGCTTTCTCGGTCTTCCATCCAGCCACGCTGGGTTGGGTCGAAGGAGAGACACAGGGTTCTCACCAAGACTTCGCCTTCTCCAATCTCAGGGATTGGGACTTCACGGTATTCGAAGTTGTCGCGACCAAGCGCGCCGTAGGGTCGTTTGGCCAGCAGCCACTGGCGGTTGATGTTCATGCAATAACCTCTATTCGAAAGGCGGCGACTATAGCGCATCTTCCACGGAGGAAGTAGCTGATGTGCACTGCTCCATGTTTCTGTTGAGGACTTCTCATATGTGTGCTGGACACCGCGTCAACACGTGTCAACACGGCTTGACAAAATAATACATCTGTTACATTACAAATGTTGCATAACATGTGTTACATTACATCTGTAACATTCATCACGCCGAGGATTTCGAGTGTCTAAACCAGCGCGCATGGTCTATCAAACAGAGGCAACGCGTTCCTTAATCCTGGAATGCGCGGAGGCCGTGTTCGTTGAACGTGGCTTTTTCGATGCGCAGATGAGCGAAATCGCCACCGCCTCCGGCATGAGCCGACACACCCTGTACCGGTATTTTCAGGACAAGACCGATCTTGGTCTGGCAATCATCGGAAAGTTCTTTGAACAACGTGGTCAAGAGCTCTGTGATCGGCTGAATAAGATTCTTCAGGAAACGCACCGTCCGGCGCTTGAACGATTCGAGCGGTTCCTGCGTGAAGACGCATCGCGCCTGCTATCGAGTTCGGAGGGAAAGTTCCTCGCCGAATTCGATGCCTACTTTTCCAATCAACGCGCACCGAGTGGATTTCGCGACAAGATGGTTTCGATCGCCTCTCAGGAACCTTTTCGACTCGCTGAACAATTGCTCGAACAGGGCCAATCTGAAGGCGGCATCCGCACAGATATTCCGGTGTCGATATTGGTGCGAACGACCTTGAGCGCCATTCGCTCATTGCACTATGAAGCCATTTTGCGTGGAGAGGTCATGGCCGAGTACCAAGAGGGCGAGGCCGTGCGCTCGGCACATTACCTGATCGACCTATTCGTGGCGGGACTTGCCCCGCCGCCATCATCCCGTCATCCCGACCGCAAGACGGACACACAAACACGCCCATCACGCGAATCAAGTTGACGGGCAAATCCATTCACAACAGTCACGGAGAGAAACAATGAATAGATTGAAATCATTCCTAGCGTGCGGCGCATTGATCGTTGCCGGCGCCCTCATGCCGACACTGGCCGTCACCCAAGCGCTGATCATTGAAGAAGTCGTGGTCACCGCACAGAAGCGCGCCGAGAGCGCACAGGACATACCAGTCTCGGTCACCGCAATCGACGCGAATACCATCGAATCCCTGGGGCTTGAGGCGACTGCCGATGTCGTCCGACCACCCCTTCGCTTACCGTGATCGAGAGCAACAACAAAACCAATAGCAGCTTCAGCATTCGTGGCATCGGCACGAATGTCTTCGGCATCAGCGCCGAACAGGCCGTCGCCATGATCATCGATGACGTTGCCATGCCGCAGCAGGGGCAGAGCATGAGCAACCTGGTGGACATCGAACGCATCGAGGTGCTGCGCGGCCCGCAAAGCACGCTGTTCGGGAAGGCCACTTCAGCCAGCGCGATCAACATCACCACCAA
>CAZNYE010000106.1:0-12103 GCA_964577185.1 uncultured Pseudomonadales bacterium
GAAGGTCAACTCAAGGAGGCCGAAATCTCCCGCATGGCACCTTCTGAGGCACCCACCTTCGAACACGTTAGTCAAGGCTTCGTCTATCAGCGCGTTCCGCACATCACCCTGAAGTCCATCGCCAACAATACTGAAATCGACACTATCTACGAAGCCCAACAACCCGCGGTCGAGATGGCTTTGGCCGAACTCAATCAGGCGCTTGCCGACCACCCAACACCCTTCAAGGTCGAGACTGGCGCCAGAAAAGGCGACCACATCCGATTCGATGCCACCACTGAGCACACCACTCTGCCAAGCGGCGAGGAATTCTCAGCCGCCGAGCTGCTCGAATGGGAAGTTCCACGCGAGGCACCCCAAGACTGGCCGAACCAGGCGCAACAACCACTCGAACGCTTCTGGAAAGCGCGCATCAAGCGCCAGCAGGAGATCGACGCTTCCATCGCCGCACGCGCCGACTTTGAGTATCTCTACGACAAGCCCTATGAAGACAAGAAGAAGGTGCGGGTGGCCGGGCCGTTCACGGTCGAATCCCTCACACCGCACCGCATGGTCGGAGCATCGCCGCCTGATGATTCGGATGAACATGTCATTCGAGATCAACGCGGCGCCTACGATGCGGGTACGGGTGCCATCCCGACCAAGGACTTCCACGCCCTGATGCTCGAACAGTTGCGCCTCGCCGGAGTCCAACAAGCGGACAAACGCAGCAAGATCGATTTCATTTCCTTGGACGGCTACCCAGGACACATGATCTGCGCCGAAGGCTACTACCAACAAGGAGAACGCAGTCGGCGCGCCGCCATACTCATCGGCCCCGAACACGGCACCCTGTCAAAGAGCGATCTCATGGCCGCTGCCCGAGAAGCCGCGGAATGCGGCTTTGATGTGCTCATCGCCTGCGCCTTTAACTTCGATGTGCTCACCACCGAAACAAACCGACTCGGAAAGATGCCAATCTTAAAGGCGAGAATGAACGCCGACCTGCACATGTCAACGGATCTGAAAAAAGCCAAGAGCGGCAACTTGTTCGTGATCTTCGGCGAACCAGACATTGAACTCCTAGATGCCCCCGACAACCAGATTCGCGTAAAGATGCTCGGCATCGATATCTTCGACCCGCGCACAGGCGAGGTGCGCTCCTCGGAACCGGACGACCTCGCCTGCTGGTTCATCGACACCGACTACGATATGGCGAGCTTCTTCGTGCGTCACGCCTATTTCCTTGGCGCGAGCGATCCGTACAAAAACCTGAAGACTACGCTGAAGGGCGAAATAGACGATGAGGCGTGGCAGAGCCTTCGTTCAGACACGTCACGCCCGTTCGATAAACCCGCCGGCGGGCGCATCGCCGTGAAGGCCATCAATCATTTGGGCGATGAAGTGATGAAGGTGTTCACCATACGATAGCCGCGATCTGTCGTTGCCGACAATCCCATGAGGCTCGCTAAACCACTCCCGCTTCGCCCAAGACTTCAAGCATGGGTGCGAGCCTCGCTTCGTAGCGTCGCCAGCGTCCGACCGAGCGGGTGTGCGCGGGTTCCCGCACTTGCGCTGCGCTAGCTGTGGCGACGGCACCAGATTGCTCGTGAAAGGCGAGGCAGGCGTCCTCCCAAGGAATCTCAAGAAATTCGATCAGATGTCTTGCGTTGGGTTCGAGGTTGGCGACGAGCTGCTCGTAGCTGACATCGAGAAACCGCTCCCCAAAGCGACTCCGCCACATCTGCATGAGTTGAAAATACCGAACGAAATGGCGGGCTGATTCTTCAAGCGAATAGGAGTGTGGATAGGCTTCGGCAAAAAGTTGCTTGAAACTCGCGAAGCAAGCGTCTTCTGGCGCGCGCACCAGATGCACCACCTTCGCACCGGGAAGGGCCTTTAGAATCAACGGCAGATAGAAGAAGTTGCCCGGCAATTTGTCGACAAATCGTGATAGTCCCCGTCGCATGGGTTCGGTCGCCCGAAGGTAGCCTTCGCCGAGCGCTTTCGGGTCTAGATCGACCGAGGCCTCGACGAGGTCAGCGTTGAACCGGCCCGGAAACTCACCCTTTACGAGTCTGCGAATGGAAAGGCTGAATTGCTGCAATTCTCCGGCCGAATGCACCATGGAGTGACTGGTGATGATGCGTTCAACGAGGGTGGTGCCTGTGCGCGGCTGACCGACGATGAAGATGGGTGAGGAATCCGGGTCTCCTCGCTCCCCGCTCTCCATCCAATCTCGCGTGAACACCTCACTTGCGGCCTCGAACGCAGCGATTTCGGCAGCTTCATCGTATTCAACGGTGCGTCTCTTTGCCTCAGCGCCACGCGACAAGGCTTTGAAGGCACGGTCCCATTCTTCAAGGTCCTCAAGCTCCTTGCCGAGTCCGAAGAACAGAAAGGCCAAGGCCTGGGGTGGCCAGCGACGGCTTGCGATGAGGTTCACCAATTGTTCAATGTGGTCGCGAGTCGTAGCGCGCCGCGCGCTTGCCAGCAGCCAATGCGCTTGCGCGTTTTCGGGATCTTGCTTGAGCACCTTGTCGAGCTCGCACGACGCGAGATCGGTCTCACCGAGGAACACGAGGCTATTGGCCAAATTGACACGAAACCTAGACGAAGTCGCATCCGCAGACACGGCTTTCGAATACCAATCGCGGGCCGCAATCTGATCGCCGAGCAGCGACGACACCACACCAATCAAATCCTGCACCATCGGGTCGCCGCGCTCATGTCGCTTAGCCTCGGCAAGCGCCTGGTCCGCGCGCCGCACTTGCCCGGAGAGCATGAACAGCCGACTCAAATGCGCCCATGCGGCGGCGTGCTCTGGATTGAGCTTGGTCACCGAGCCAAAGGCGTTGACGGCAGTGCGCCGATCGTTTTTTTCGAGGGCAACCAGACCGACCAAAAAGTGCGCTTGTTCGGTCTTCGGAAAGGCCTGCAAGACTTTGCGGCAGAAGGACGCGGCCTCATCCGGTCTGCCCTTGGAAAGGGCATCGAGGCCGCGCGCGAGTGCTTGCCGCACCCATTCGGGGGATGTCGATGATTCAGCCAGTGGTCAACTCCCTGACCGCTCGATTCGCCGCATCGATTGCGCCATTGACGTAGGCATACTGCTCAGAGTCGCTATTGGCGATGGTGATATTGCCGATCTGCTGGCGCCCAATGATGTGCGGACCACTGCCTCGGCTCCAGTCGTTGTCATCCCAGCCATCCATGTACTCATAGGCATAGCCGTGCGGCCAGCGATTCACGGTGATGCCCTTGATATCGCGTTCCACGTCAAGCCCATGCCTTCCCCACGCCGCATCAAGCTCATCCTTGATCGCCCGTTCGTAGTCTTCAAACGAAGTGAGGTATATCTCCATGCGCCCGGCGCGAAACTGTTCGCGGACATCGCCGGGTTGCCCACATGCGGGGGCCTGCCAGCCTTGCAGGACACAAGGTTCGTCAGGGTCTTTGGTGAATTGATACCCTCCCATGCTCACCGGAAAATCCATGCCTATGTTATTGAGTACACCAGAGGGCGCATAGTAGGAAGCCATGCCCGAAGCTTTGATGGCACGCCAGTTGTCGAGTGCGACACTGATCATGGACAGAGGCACCTTTTCCGGATACAGCAGGGCTTCGCGTTGTTGCGGGGTTATTTCCTGGCAGACATGGGGAATCATGGCGTTGTAACCGGCAAAGATGGCGTGGTGTGCGCGTGCGCGATGCGCCTGATCTTGGTGCACATAGGTGACATCAACGCCGCCGGCACGATTTTGCATCTGTACGACGGTGCTCAGCAGCCTGATGCGCACCGGGTTTTGCGGATTGTCCAAGGCACTGTAGTCGGCGCGCGCGGTCACAATGTCCTCCATGGTAGAACCGGGAATGCTGCCGGGGACGAGTGCTCGCACAAGAAGGCGAGCGAGGCTCGCGTTGCCGTCGGGGAAGTGGAAGATATAGGGCTCTGATTCATCTCGTGGCTCGAGGCTGTCTTCAAGATAGGGGTAGGTCGCGCGTGCGGCGGCGCCGCCAAGTGTGAACTCGAGAATGACCTCGCGAATCGAGAGCCCATCAAGCCCCACACCCCATAGTGGGCCCGTACGCCGATTGAGTAGCCGCAAGCCCTCGTCCGGCATGTCGTAGGCGACCTTGAGGAAGGCCGTGACCCCCACTTTCTTCGCATCCGCCAACATTCGGCGTACTTGCTGTGAATCGTTCATCCGACCCGATGAGAGTCGGATCAGTGCGGCCCTAGTGTCTTCCGAGACAGGGTATTGCTTGATGCGCGAAATGCGCTCTGCTTCGCTATTGGGCCGAAACCAAGATAGGTCACTTGGAGTGAGCAGGTCGCGACCATAATCCTGTTGACGGAAGAGAATGCCCTCGGTCAATTGCTCACGATCTTGAAACTCGAGATCGTAGTACTTATAGAAGCGATCAGTTTCGATACCGAGATTCTTCAGCAGGTCGCGTGCGACAATCGAATACGCGCCCGGTCTGTCAATGCTCTGGCTGCCGCCATAGCAGAGCAATGTCTTACCACGAACATTGAATTCGTTACGTCTCGCATGGCCGCCGAAATCGTCATGATTGTCAAGCACGAGAATTCGTGCGTCGTCTCCAATCCGTTGCCGATAGAAATAGGCGGCGGCGAGGCCGGAAATGCCAGCGCCAACCACAATAAGATCATAGTTCTTGTCGGTCTGCGTCTTCGGCTTTGGCCAGGTGCGGCCATTCCACGCAAGGTCGTGCGCGACTTCAAACGAGCCTGGGTGTGAGCCGCGCAGACCGGTCAGGGCGGGAGGATAGCTGGCGGGGGACTGGCTCGCGCGCGCCAGTATTTCAATCGGCGCCAATCCTGAGCCGAAGGCAAGCGTGACCGCGGTGCCTTGCAGGAAGTCGCGACGTTTCATGCAAGACCCCTTGCAGCGGATTATTTACAAATTGCGTGTCAATCAAATGACCATTGTGCGCGAACGCCAAAGGTTGTGGGACGGCTCATGCCGAAACCAGTGGCAGTGAGCACGGCCGCGCCTTCGGTGGTGAAATCATAATACTCGGCATCATTGACGTTCTCCACGTATGCCCAGACTTCCCAGCCGTCGTTGGCGCGGTAGCCTGCGCGCAGGGCGACCTCCACCCACGAGTCATTGATATAGGCGGGGTCGAGCGTTTGTCCGCCGTAAGTCTTGGACTGGCCGAAGGCTTCCACTCGACCCACCCATTCGCCAGCATCGGTCGGCAGTTTTCCTTGCAGGACACCGCCATAGGAGAACTCTGGCAACCGAGCAAGCGGATTGCCTTCGCAGGCATCGCTGCCATCACAGAGCACCGCGATATCGCTGGTCTCGGAATCTGCCCACGCGAACGACAGGAAGAGGTCCCAATTCTCGCCCAAGAGCGCTTGCAGCGTGCCTTCAAAGCCCCAACCCTTCACCTCTCCAGCGTTATCCACGCGTATCCCACCGCCTGAGCCAGGAACCACAACCTGCAGGTCTTCGAAGGTGTAGTGGTAAAAGCTGCCATCGACCTGCGCGCGTCCGTCAAGGAGGGTGCCCTTGGCACCGAGTTCAAAGGACACGGAAGTCTCTGGTTCGAAGGTGTCGGGCCTCGCATCAGCCTGTGTGACACCGGTCTCCCCGAATTCAGGATCCGGTGTCAAGGCGAAGCTACCGAAGCCACCCGACTTGTACCCCCAAGTGGCGCTGCCAAAAAGCATCCAATCTTCGTTGGGGCGGAATCGAACCACCCCGCGGGGTGTCCAGTCGCTCCAAGTCTCTTCGTCCTGCAAGGCACCGACGGTGGTGAAACCGATCGCCCAAAAGGGCCCAAGCATGCTTTCCACATCAAAGGCTTGATTGCTGAAGTCCTTGGTGTCGCTTGTGTAGCGAAGGCCGAGGCTGGCATCGAGCGCTTCACTGAACACGTAGTTGATATCCACATAGGCCGCCCAGCCGGAATAATCGCCCTTCACGCGGTTGCTCTCGACCAGGCCACGCGGATGCGGGGTAAAGTCATAGCCATAGTAGGCGAAGTACTCCCTGCAGTTATTGAATCCATAGTAAGAGAGGTAGTAGACGCACATGGTCTCTTCGTCTGCCACCTGCGTAAAAAGGGTGTCTATGTTCTCTTGATAGTAGGAGACACCCGCATACCAGGAGAGGTCGCCCGAAGTTTCGGAAACGAGGCGAAGCTCCTGTTCGAAATAGTCGCCTTCCTGATCCTGCAGGTAGTTGTTGATTTTCAAGGGAGAACCGTCAAAGTCCTCAGCGTAGTAGTACTCATGATCCTTGAAGCCGGTGAGCGACGTGAGGGTCGCCCAGCCCATGTCATGTTCGATATTCAGCCCGATGCTCAGAATCTTGGCATCATCGGCTTCGCCATCGGAAAGATCGCTGTCCGTGTCCTGACTGTCCCCGCGAAGCGAAACGCCAAAGAGATCGTATAGGTTCTCCCAGACCGCACCCTGATCTATGGCGCGATAGATGGTACCCGACTGCTCGCGGTCCTCAAGCTCAAAAAATGCATTGACATCTGTGTCGCCTTGAGTGTGGCGAAGTGACAAGCGTGCGGCTTGCTTATTGTGTGCAATGAGGTCGTCGTCCATCGGGCGGAAGTGGTTCGTGACGTAACCATCTTCCTGAGAACTGTAAAGGGCGATACGCGCCGCAGTGTTCTCGCTCAAGTCGACGCTCACCGCAGCCTCCAAGACAGCGTGGCTACGCTCGCCTATATCGACTTCGACATAGCCTTCGCGCCGACCAAGCTCTGGCCTGCGCGTATAGGTGCTAATGGCCCCGGCAATTGAATTGCGGCCAAGGAGAAAGCCCTGCGACCCGCGCGCCACTTCCACGCGGTCGATGTCATAGAGGCTTGTGACAACCGCGCCATTGCGGCCTTGATACAAACCATTCTTAAAGAAGCTGATCGATGGATCGCCACCCACCCCGAAATCGAGGGTGTAAATGCCGCGGATCTGCAGGACGTCGATAAAACTATCCTTTGAGTTGCCGGTAAGCCCCGGCGTGTAGGCGACAAGGTCCTTCACATCGTCTAAGTTGACGTCGCGCATGAACTCACCAGTGAAGGCGGAGACCGCCAAGGGCACTTCCTGCAGCGACTCCGCACGCCGGCTCACGGTAACGATGATCTCCTCAATGGTGTCGCTTTGTGCGATGAGGGGAATCGGGGCTCCGATCCCGACTGCGACCGCCACACTGGCGGCTGCGGCAGACTTGCAGGACTTGCACGACTTGCCCATTGGATTCCATGGCAGCTTACTGCCTCGAACTCGCATTGCCATGTGACTGACCCTCTTTATCGTTGACTAAAAGTTGATGTATGGAAGTAGTAACTACTCGCCCCCGTGACACTATATGATAACTCCATGATAACGCTCTGTAGTGGGCGCATGAAATGGGTGCGCACAGCATTGAACACAGCATCAGCGGCGACATAGCGGCTAGTTCCTATAGTGTCACAGGGGCGGGTAGTACTTGAAAGTATACGCAAAGATGTAGCCTTGACGATACATGATTAGCCGCCCGACAAGCTACTCGACCGATGTAGGAATAGCCATGCGGTACACGAGTGACGGTGATGGCGCGAATATCCGTCTCGTGATTGAAGCCGTGTGTGCCCAAGAGTGACTGCAATTGCTTGCGAATCTGTAGCTCGTAACTGTTAAACGTTGCGGGAGAGTCAGCGTGCGAGTTCATGGCTGTCGGGCGGACGTGATTGATCGCCTTCGCGCCCACGAATCGCGTCATCTAGTCTGCGAAGAAACTTTGCCTGCGCTTCTCGCCTCCTCGCGACCACGCTGTCCCGGACAGCACTCATCAGCGCGTGCAATTCTTCGTCCGTCGGTTCCACGGATGGATCAGCAAGATTAACCTTTGGCACCTTGTGCATTCTGGGGTCGCGCTCAATTCAGACTACGTCTTATATTGGATTATACGCCCTACCAAAGAGGCTATCGAAAGGCCGAAGGAACAAGAGGATGCGGCTATAGACATTCGTCCGAGATTACTTTTACTTTTGGGGAAGTCGACAAAGCGAGCGCCCGAAAGGTGGCGTACAGGAATTACTCCATGAAGTCCGCGTGAGCATTGCACTTCGGAGAAGGGTATGGGACAGTTCCCGTATCGGCCGAAAGGTCTGAAGGAGTCGCGTCGTGAAACCGCGCGCAATAACTTCAATCGTTTCCATCGGTCGACCCCCCGTCGACCTTTTGAAACTCACACTGCTTCTCCCACTGGTCATGGCCGGTTGCACGGAGACGATTTCGGGGCCGTCGCCCGACCACTGGGCAGTGGTCGAAACCTATCGCGAAGAAAACCATGCGCACTTTATGAAGGACCGGGAGATTAGCCAAGCCAACACAACGGCCGAAGAGGAGGCACGTCTTCGAGATGAACTCGGCCCAGCCCCCGACATCACCCCGGCCATTCGTGCCGCTTTGGCAATCGTCGAATCGAAAGGAGAGCGATTTCTGGATGCCGCCGACTTCCTCTTGACCGCGGCAAGGGTGCAAGACGACGGTCGACAAGCGACGATGCGTGCTTTGGTAGAGCACTTCGGCCCTGATTGGCCCCTACTCCAAGCTTACATCGAGTCGCAGGACACATTTCTAGACGCGGTACGAACCGAAGTCCGTGATGACGTGTCACGGGGCATCGTGGAAAGCGGTGTTTCAATACCCACCCTGCACGCGGTCGCGGTCGCAAGAGCAATGATCGAGACCAATCACGAGCGGGCAATCGACGCAGCCGAGTTTCTTATGCAGCAATCCTATGCGATGCGGCCAGGGAATTCCGCGATGATGTACGCCCTGCCTTGGATATCTGACGGCATGGAAATCGGAGAGTCTGCATTAGTGGATATCATTGGCCCGGATTGGAGCATCATCCAGGACCATATCGACCGGTCCACTTCTTGGCGGGCTGCGGAACAAGAGATTCGCGGGTCCGGCCTCGACAAGCAAGACGAGGCCCACCGCATGCAGACTTTGGGCGATCGACCGAAGGCGTACCGGGCCACAGCCGCCGCCATCGCAATACTCAATAAAGAAGGCCTCCACGACCGAACCCGCGAAGCTGCCGAGTTCTTGCTCGAAAATCCCCTGTCTGGTGGGGCAGCTAGGGTCTTGCAAGGCGCGCGGGCAATTGCCCAGTACTTTCCTGATTACGACGAATGGCCGCTGCGGCTCAAACAGGTGGACCGACTATCCTCAATGAACCCGCCTGCAAATTCATTTGTCGCTGGCCTCGCGGAGTCCCTTACAGACCCACTCGCACGTTCAACCTCTCGCTATTTCGCGGCAAGTCACCAAATCGAATCAGCGAACCAACAGCATCTTGATGCCGACGAGCGCGTTTCTCACCGAGAGGCGGCGGAGCAACTCGCAATGGGCCTGAGCACAGGCATCGAAGACGAAATATTCGTGCTGACCAGGCAGGGACCCGATGGTGCCGACATTCCCATGACCTTCGCCGATGCCGAAGCGGAACTCCTGTACAGCCTGCAATCGACCATGGTTGGAAGCCTCGTCTCCGATGTCAGCGCGAATCGTCTGGATGGAAGCAAGGACTCATTGGCCGCTTATGCAGGGCGTGTAGTCCTGGTCGACTTTTGGGCGACCTGGTGCGGTCCCTGCATAGACGCCTTTCCCAAGCTGCGAACTATGCGGGACCAACTACCGAGCGAGCACTTTCAAATCGTCGGTGTGAACGTAGACGCTGAAATCGAAACGGTGACGGAATACATGGACTCAGAACCGCTCGCCTGGACAGTCTGGTACGTTGGCGACGAAAGCGAGCTCGTCCGAAAATGGCATATCACCGGCTATCCAACATACGTACTGGTCAGTCATGAGGGCAGAATCCTCAAGAAGCACACGGGCGCTTTCGATGCCCAATTCAGAATCGATGTCGAAGAGGCTGTTCAGCAGGTAGGTGCATAGGTGGGCGCTCGACTGTCTTTCCAGTGGGAAGGCCGGTCTTCAGAGACGCTAGATAGGTACTCAAGCCCAAGCTGAGCAAGGTTGTTCACAAGAGCTGGCTTCGCATCTTGCAAAGAGGCTACTCTCATCTGGATGTCAATGATGGGTTTCGCTTCAAGGGTTGGTACTGCTGTCGATCCGACATGATCAATCTCGCCTCCGGGAATTGAAACGATTTCAACTAACTACTAATTTGACACAAATTAGTAGTTCATTATAAAAGTGCAGTCGCCTCGTTTGCTGAACATCTGAATGGGTGCACTCAACTAGCTTGCAAGTGTCGCATTCTGTAATTCCTTCAAATTCGATTCGAATTCAGAGCTCTTGCGATAGACTAGTTTTCGTCCGCGCTTGCTCGCCTCCAGGAATCCCAATTGCGTGAGGCTAATAAGATCGGTTCTGGCAGTTTGGTAAGTGACGTTATGGGATCGCTGATGACTGGCAATCGCATATGTCTGATCTGGATACTTGAGCAGGTGTCCTAATAGCGCCACTTGTCGGTGGTTCAATAGAAGCGCAACATTCGAGTCCCGAAGAATTCGCCAGAGCTTTTCCAATTCGCTGTTCTTGCGAGCCAGATATTCATGCAGGTTGCTGATGGCCTTGAGCATGATCTTCAGGTTGTAATAGAGAAAATAGGTAACATCACTGTCGTCAACTTCAGAGTAGACATAAGCGCGCACGTACTGGGCAGGTGCCTTGCGTATGGCCGAGGAAATTGTGAGGTATTGCGTCAGCCAATAGTCCGATCTCGCCATCGACCAGTAAAAGAGTCCCCGAGCAGTACGGCCATTCCCATCCACGAAAGGATGGTCATAGCCAATCATAAAGTGCAGCACTACAGCCTTAACGAACGGGTGAATAACCCGACCATCCTCCTCCTGGTTGGCGAACGCTAGCAATTTTTCCATCCTCTCCTCAAGTTCAACAGCCTCGGGCGGAACGTGCACAACGACGCCATCCCATGAAGCGATATCGACGGTGTCTGAGGGCAGTCTGAATCGGCCAATCTGACCGTCGTCTAAGGTCTTGTGGCATAAAATTCGATGCAACTCCAAAAGCATATCCGTGCTCAAGTCTTCACTCACCTGTTGCCTCAAGAATTCCATAGCGTGATAGTTGTTCAGGATCATCTGCTCACTCTCATCACGTGGAGAACGACCGGTGCGAAGCATCTCTTTGGCTATGCGCCTAGTCGTTGCTGCACCTTCCAACTGACTGGAGGTGATCGACTCTTCAATCAGAGAGCTCATCAAGAATCGTTCACCAGAGCCTCCTTGCACGCCTTCTCCAAAGGGAACTTCAATCTGGCCACTGCAGTCCCGGTCAATCTCGCGTAACCGCCGATACAGGTCTCCCATGTCGCTATAGAAGAAGTGTCGTCCCAATTTGTCAATGAATGGTAACTCCCGACGTACAGATGCGCGTTGCAACTTAATCGCCAACCACCATTCTTCCTTAGAAAGATCCCTAGGCGGATTCCGTACCCTTACGTCTTCCCAATGAAGGTACTTATCTTTGTACACACTCTCGACTCCTGATCCCAGGCAATGGAACACACGCTCAGATGGTATGGTTCCAAGCAGATCAGAAACCTGAGGCGGTGTCTTGGGCATTCGCATGGATGAGGATTCGCTTCACGTCGTACGATGCGAAAGTGTACGCTAACTACTAATTTGACACAAATTAGTAGTTCATTATAAGAATCCTAGCGCACCACTTGACACAACTCGAATTCTCTCTGCAATTGTCGGAGTAGAGTCAGATGTGTAACATTCATTCAATTGAATTAGTTTTTCTAGCTCATGTTTGACAGTTTCGCATACATATTTGGAGGAATTTGGAGTCTTGAGCGCCTGAAACCAAGGGTTTGCGGCGATTTCGGCTGGACACACGCCGCGGAAACATAGATACATGCATAGATGCGTGAGGCGGTGCCTGGGGAACTGAAGCGGTGCGGGGCGCTGAGGGCGAAGCTGGACAAGGCATGCGCGGAGTTGGAGCGTCGGGCGAAGGCGCGCGCCGAATCCGAGCGCGCGGAATACGAGCGGAAGGTGGCGGAGCGGGAGAAGCGCGGCGGGCGTCGCGGGGGGAGGGAGATCAAGCCGCCGTCGGAGAAGCCGCGCCCGGACGAGC
>CAZNYE010000107.1:0-10668 GCA_964577185.1 uncultured Pseudomonadales bacterium
CATTCGTGGAGGAACTCGAATAGATTGCTGCTGCCAGCGACGGAGTGAATCTTGATCGACTCCAGGGCATCGACGCGCGGTGGGGTCGGCCGCAGTTGAGTCAGCCTTCTTGCCAGCATGGTCTTGCCGGAGCCTGGTGGACCTTCCATCAAGATGTGATGTGCGCCCGCGGCCGCAACGACGAGCGCGCGCTTGGCGCCAGCCTGACCTCGCACATCTGAGAGAGAAAGGCGAGGCTCTTTTGGTGCACTCTTTTGGTGCATGGGCACTTGTTGAGGGTCGTCCGCCTGCGACAAATTGCCGGGTGGCGGATCTCCCGAAAGTACCGGCATGATGTCAATGAGCTGGCGAATTCCGTAGGTACGTCCGGAATTGGCAAGCCTAGCCTCCTCAAGATTCTCCCAGGGAACGATGAGGCTGCGTTGTGTGTCGAGGGCGAGGGCGGATGGCAAAACGCCTCGGACTGGGCGGACAAGACCGGTTAGCCCCAGTTCGCCGAGAAACTCGAAACCCTCGCAACTGCTTTGCGGCAGACGTTCGTCTGCGGCAAGGATACCCACCGCGATGGCAAGGTCGAATCGGCTGCCCTCCTTGGGAAGGTCCGCGGGCGCAAGATTGACGGTAATGGAACCGTCTGGGAAGGGGAAACCGGCGTGTTGAATCGCGCTTCTGACGCGGCTCTTGGATTCTCGCACCGCAGCCTTGGGCAATCCGACCATGTTCACCTGGTTCATTCCGCTTGCGAGGCGAATTTCGATGGTCACAAGCACGGCGTTGAGACCGAGTTGTGCTCGACTATAGATGCGCGCTGTTCTCATGGCATGAAGTATGCAATGTTCAAAACAAGGGTCTGTGCGTACTTCGCCCAATCGCTTGTGGGACATGCGTGTCAAGAAGTTGGCACGGAATCTGCTAAATCTAGGGAGTGATCAGTCAATAGCAAGTACCGATTCATCGGACTTGCGGACACATTTTGGTTAGTCAACGATCAGGAGCATACAATGAAACACTTCGTTACCTTCTTTCTCAGCCTCATGGCTTTAGCGGCGGCGGGCCTAGCAAGCGCTTATGAGTTTTCCGGCAACGTGGCCCTCTCCTCGGACTACAGGTTTCGCGGAATCTCCCAGATCGATCGATCGCCCGCGGTCTCCGGTGGGTTTGATATCAGCTTCGACTCAGGCTGGTACGCGGGCACCTGGGCGTCCAATGTGGGCACTTGGTCTAACGGGGCGATCGAAATCGACTACTACGGAGGCTACGCCTTTGATCTTGCTGATGGCGTGGGCGCGGATGTCGGGGTCCTCTATTACAACTATCCAAAGGACGGCAACAGCCCTGATCTCGATTATGTTGAAGTTTACGGGAGCATTGCATTCGGCAGCGCTACGCTCGGCTTCAACTATTCGCCCGACTATTTTGCTGAATCGGACTCGTTTTGGTTTCTCTACGGAGGGTACGAGTTTGCCATTAGCGACACCTTCTCGATTGGTGCGCACGTCGCCTATAACGCGTTCGCGGACGAAGATGCCTTCGCATCATTTATGGGGGACGATCCAGTAGTACTCGGGGAAGACGGATACCTAGACTATAATGTAAGCCTGAATGCGGCCTTGGCGCTCGTTGATCTATCCTTGGCGGTCGTTGCCACGGATCTCGACGAGGATCAGTGTTTTGCTGGTTCGAATCTCTGCGAGGAATCGCTGGTATTGACAATCTCCAAATCTCTGTAAAGCTGGCTCTCATTTACCGCGACTTGTACTATCATTGAAAATCCATCATGGAGGAAAACCGATGAAACTCGTAACCGCCATCATCAAGCCGTTCAAGCTTGAAGACGTAAGAGAAGCACTTCAAAAAAACAATGTGCATGGAATGACAGTGACTGAAGTCAAAGGGTTTGGTCGCCAGAAAGGACACACGGAACTGTATCGAGGTGCGGAGTACGTGGTGGATTTTCTCCCCAAGGTGAAGCTAGAGATCGCGGTCTCGGACGATGTGCTTGACCAGTGCATTGATGCCATCGTGAGTGCCGCAAGCACAGGAAAGGTCGGCGACGGGAAAATCTGGGTTGCGGATCTGCGGGAAGTCGTCCGTATACGCACAGGCGAGACAGGGTCCGAAGCAGTCTAGAACCTGCCTTAAGGCAGCTCTAGGATTCGAGCGAAGGCATAGACCAACTCAAAGCTCATCGCCGAGAGGAGCATAAAGGTGCCTTGGGCACCGATCAGCCAAGGACGATCAGCCAAGGACGATCAGCAAAGGATAGGTGGCTCCTAGGTTTCCAGTTGAACTGACTTCGAAACATTAGTGTACACTTCAAGGTGTACACTTCGAAGAGAACTTTCGATGGAAATGACCGCCAAGTCGTTGAGAAATCGTATTGGAGAGGCACTCGCCTGCGTAGACCGTGGCGACTCGGTTGTGATTACTTATCGAGGTAAGCCCAAGGCTCGAATAGTAGCTTTCGAAGATGCCGATCAGGGCAGTACAGAGATTGACGAGTCTGGTGCTTTTGGAATGTGGGCTGACCGCGAAGACATGCGTGACGTCGGCGAGTATGTTCGACGCCTGCGAGCCCCCCGTTATGCTCGTTGATACTGACGTTTTGATCTGGTTTTTTCGTGGTGCAGTTTCGGCGGCGAGAGTTCTGAAAGAGAGTGAGCCAATTCAGATTTCGGCGATAACCTATATGGAATTAGCTCAGGGAGCGAGAAATCGAGCTGAACTCCAGCAGATGCGAAAGGCGATCAACCAGCATGGTTGGCGAATTCGCCCTGTTTCCGAGTCCATATCTGATCGAGCCATCGTGTATGTTGAGAATTTCGCTTTGTCCCACGGAGTGGAGATTGCCGACGCACTCATCGGCGCCACTTCGATTGAGTTGGGCCTGACATTGCTTACTGCGAATGAGCGACACTTTGCTTGCTTGCCAGGTATCTCCCTTAAGGCGTACAGACCAGAATGAGACGAGCGCAACCGAACACCCACTGAGCTCACTCATCAAGAGAATCGCACCCATGCGCTACCTGAGTACACGCGGTAAAACCCCACCCATGGCTTTTGATCAAGCCGTCCTGACAGGACTCGCGCCGGACGGTGGATTATTGCTGCCCGAACGCATTCCCTGGGTGGGTGATCGGCTCAGTGAATTCGCAATAACCTCCTACGTCGATTTCTGCACGAGGTTCACAGACCACTTTGGTTCCCCCGACCTCGATCTCTCGCCCCTCATCCGTCGCGCCTACAGTACCTTCGATACGCCTCAGGTAGTGGCAGTCAAAGAACTCGACGAGGTCAGCCTTCTGGAGTTGTTCCATGGCCCGACGCTCGCCTTCAAAGATGTGGCGCTGCAATTCCTGGGTCATCTGTTCGAAACATTGCTTGAACGCAGCGGACGGCAACTCAATATTCTCGGTGCGACCAGTGGGGACACGGGAAGCGCCGCGATTCACGCCGTATCTGGCCGTGAAGGCATGCGCATATTCATGCTCTATCCGCGCGGTAGGGTGAGTCGCCTTCAGGAGCGGCAGATGATCACGGTGAATTCGCCCAACGTGTCCTGCCTTTCGGTTGAAGGGAGTTTCGATGACTGCCAGAGACTGGTGAAGACGCTGTTTGCCGATCTGCCATTCAAGGAAGCATATAGCCTGGGTGCCGTCAATTCGGTCAATTGGGCGCGCATCCTGGCGCAGGCTGTCTACTATGGCTATGTCGCGCAAGGCATGGGAAAAAGAATTCCAATCGTGCCCGTGGTACCCACCGGCAACTTCGGCAACATCTTTTCTGGATACCTTGCCATGCGTATGGGGTTTCCGATTAGTAGACTTGTGCTTGCGACCAACGAAAACGACATTCTTGCCCGCTTCTTTGATTCGGGTATCTATATGCGCGGAGAAGTGCGGGCGACGGCAAGCCCATCTATGGACATTCAATCGGCGAGCAATATCGAGCGCTTCCTGTACTATCTTTTTGATAGGGACGGGGAGCGCGTGGCTTGGTTCATGAATCGCTTCGCAAGCCGTGGTGAAGCGCGTCTCGAACCCCGTGAACGTGACCACCTGGGCGATGCGATCAGGGGCGTTCGGGTGGATGATGCCGAAATGCGGGCAACCATCAAGCGTGTGTACGAAAGGCATGGCTATACCCTTGACCCGCATAGTGCCGTTGGTGTGGCGGCGGCGCACAAGCTTGGCCACGAACTCGGGAGCGCTTCAATAGTGTGCCTGGCGACGGCGCACCCCGCCAAGTTTCCCGAGACCATCAAGGAAGTCACCGGACGTTTGGTCACTCACCCGAAGCTCTCGGGACTCGCCGAAGGGGAGGGTCGGGCGACTAAAATCCCGGTGGACTTAGGTGCCCTGAAGGCGCACATAGAAGCTCACGTTGGTCATTAGTCACCGATCGGCCGCCTCCTCGACAATGCGACCAATACAGGGCTCAATGTCCTCGACGCTTCGGGCTTCGAACTTGACCACTTGATCGGTTGGCTGATCGAGGCCGCTGAAGTTGGCCCAGAGCGCGTGCATGCCAAGGTCTTGAGCCGGGACAACGTCCATGGACAGGCTATCGCCAACATGAATGGATTGTTCTGGCCGAACTTTCGAAAACTCAAGTGCCGCAAGAAACATATCCGGATAGGGCTTCCCGCGACCAACAGACTCAGCGTTATAGAAAAAGGCAAATGGGTGATCGAACCAGACGTGTTCAATGTCGGCATTACCGTTCGTGAGCGCACCAAGCAGAAAGCTTCGTGACAGTCGTTCAAGCACCTCCTTCATGCCCGGAAAGAGCTCAACCTCCTGGCGCTTGTTGATGAATATGTCAAACGCGCCCTGGGCAAACTCACGCGCCTGTGCTTCGGAGAGCCCCACATGCTGAAGGGCACGAACAAGGATGCGTAGACGCAGGTGAGAAATGTGAAAGCGAAGGCTAGGGTCTTCAGTGAGCACATGATCACGTATCTCGGCGATGCCACCGGAAGTGACGAAGTGCTCATATTCTGGAATTCTCTCGATGAGCCATTGGGTTGACGCCCTCTCCGCCTTGGCCAGAGTGGGTTGCAGCGGCCAGAGGGTCTCGTCGAGATCGAAGGTAATGAGACGTATCTCGGCCACTTTAGCTGGAACCTCGCGCGCGTTTGGCGCGCGGATGCGACGAATCGTACACTGACGCAAGGTGCTGGAAATCGAGGTGGGTGTAAATTTGCGTCGTGGAGATATTCGCGTGTCCAAGCATTTCCTGGACACCGCGCAGATCCCCCGAGGACTCTAGAAGGTGGCTCGCGAAGCTGTGTCTCAGCATATGTGGGTGCAGGGCACTACTTCCGAGGCGCTCCACACCGTAGCGTTTGAGCCGTTCCTGCACTGATCGACTGCCAAGGCGTTTACCAAATCGATTGACGAAAAGGGGGGCGCCCGGATGTGCGTCGAATCGGTCCTTGAGCATGGCGACAAGTGCGTCTTGTGCTTGTCGGCCGACCGGCACAATTCGGGTCTTCTTGCCCTTTCCGACAACGCGCACCAGAGCGTTGTCGTAATCAATATCTTCACAATTGAGGCCGGTCAGTTCAGACACGCGAAGCCCACTGCTGTAGAGAAGTTCCATGATGGCAAGGTCTCTTCTTTCAATCGCGGAACCGGGTTCGAAGTTCAGAAGTGCCTGGACCTGGTCCACATCAAGCACACTGGGCAGCTTTTTCGCAGACTTGGGTGTTTGAAATCCACGCGCGGGATTATGGCTGACACGTTCCCCCAGCCAATCGAAAAAAGCGCGGATCGATGAGAGCTTGCGTGAGATGGTCTTGGCCGCCATGCCCCTGCGGTGCAACAGTCCCACGAAACCTGTGATGTGGTGGCTACGGCATTCGCCCCAGGTCGAGAGCCCGCTCTCATTCTTGAACTGCGTCAAGTCTTGCTTATAGGCGAGAATGGTGTGAGGAGAGTAACGCTTGACGCGGCTGAGCTCCTCAAGGTAATTCTCAAGGTGTGCTGCGGCGCTATTCTTCTCGGACTCGCTCAAAGCTCTAGCTGTCCATGAAAACTCACTTCGGCAGCGCCCCTTAGAGTGATATTGTGGCTTGGGCCCCGCCACTGTACTTGCAGCCTGCCGCCGGGAAGGGTGAGCGCCACACTCGCATCCACTTTGCCAAGCACAAACGCGGCCGCCGTCGCCGCACAGGCGCCCGAACCGCAGGCGAGGGTCTCTCCGGCGCCACGCTCGTAGACGCGCAATCTGAGCGAATTCCTGTCCTTCGATTCACAGAATCCAATGTTGGCGCCCTCAGGAAAGGCTTGATGGCTTGCCAGGACAGCACCGAGGCTGTCGACAGGCGCACTGCTCACATCGCGCACCATGAGCACGGCATGAGGATTGCCCAGATTGAGCGCTGTGAATTCAATTTGCTTGCCTTGGACGGACAGTGCCCAGGTGTATTCACCCACTTGGCGTAGGCCCGCCTCGGGCCCTAGAGGCACGACTTCGGCGTCGAAGCTCGGCACTCCCATCTCCACTTCGAATTCATCCGCTGAGATCTGCCTTGTTGCGAATGCGTCGGAAGACTCTCCACCCGTCACAAGGTCCCAGGCCAGAATCTGTTTGTGGGTCAGCTTGGCATCGAGCACAAAGCGCGCGGCGCATCGCGCACCGTTGCCACAGTGGGCAGCGGCGGAACCATCGCTATTGAAGATCGCGAGCCCGAAGTCTGACGAATCCGAGAGCGGCGGCTCGACGATAAGCAACTGATCAAAGCCAATACCGAAGCGCCGGTCCGCTAGATTGCGAATTCTGTTTGCGGACAGCTTGAGCGGCCGGGATAGCCCTTCGCACACCACGAAATCGTTGCCGCAGCCCTGCATCTTGGTGAACGAGAGTCGCATGTCCTCACCTCAGGAAGGGGGTTTCAAGCGCCAACTGATCGTTCAGGCATTCGCGGCGGCGAATCAGTCTCGCGCCCTCCGGTTCTACAAGCACTTCAGCCATTCGGTCGCGGGCGTTGTAGTTGCAGCTCAAGACCGAGACATAGGCGCCGCATGATTCGATATACAGCAAATCGTCCTTGCTGATTGGAATCTCGCGCCCGCTCG
Source organism: uncultured Pseudomonadales bacterium (assembly GCA_964577185.1). Classification (GTDB taxonomy): domain Bacteria; phylum Pseudomonadota; class Gammaproteobacteria; order Pseudomonadales; family Azotimanducaceae; genus Azotimanducus. The sequence continues at coordinate 7,083 of CAZNYE010000107.1, forward strand.
CGAGTGTGTCCGCCGTCTCGCAGACACCTCCCACAATCTCCCAGGGTCCGCTGTGCGTACCGTCACGCGCGGCTTGAACACGTCCGACCTCATGATAGGCTTGGTACAGGCTCGGACGAAGGAGGTCGTTCATGGCAGCGTCGACAATCGCAAAGTGATGCCCTTCGCTTGACTTGGTGCGAATCACTCGAGTGAGCAATACACCCGCGTTGGCCACAAGATAGCGCCCCGGTTCCGTGACCAGCGTGAGTTCGCGCTGCTTCAAGCGCACGCCAATCTTATGAGCATACGCCTTCAGATCAAATTCGGATTCGTCCCGGTAACGCACGCCAAAACCTCCGCCAAGATCAAGCATGGAAAGCTCGATGCCTTGCCTCTTGAGATCATCAATGAGTGTCAGCAGTCGGGCGCAGGCGTCCTCAAGCGGTTCGGTTTCGACCATTTGCGAGCCGAGGTGGCAGGCAACCCCGAACGCCCGCAGGTGGCTTGAGCTCTGCGCCCGCTTGAGCAGTGAGGCGGCTTCATCGAACGATACGCCAAACTTGGTGGACTTTTCACCAGTCGCGATGTACGGATGTGTGCTCACTCGAATATCTGGATTGACTCGCACACTGACGGGCGCCTTGATCCCAGAGAGCGCCGCGCGCTGCTCAAGGAGCCCGAACTCTTCGCCACTCTCGACGTTGATCGAAAACACCCCCGACCTCAAGGCGAAATCCAGTTCTTCAGCCAGCTTTCCTACCCCGGAGAACACCACTTTCGCGGCCTCGCCCCCTGCCCGAACTACCCGCTCAAACTCGTTACCGGAGACCACATCGAACCCGGTGCCCAGCTTCGCCATGAGGGACAGAATCGAAAGATTGTTGTTGGCCTTCACGGAATAACAGAGCAAGTGGCGGAGGTCCGAAAAGGCACTATGAAAAGCCGCCATGCGCGACTCGATTTCGGCGCGCGAATACACCAGCGTCGGGGTGCCGAAGCCCTCCGCGACCTCCGCTAGCCGAATGCCGTCTATGAGGGCTTCGCCGTTATGAACGCGAAGGCCGGTCATGCAGACTCAAATTGGAATCGAGCGTGATGCCACCCAATTGCGGGCTGTTTGCGGTCGGCGGCTCGAGCGGGCCCTTTTGGCCACAGTTGGCAGCGACGAAGGCGAGTGAAATGATCAATAGAAGACGAATCATGGGGACTCTCAAATGATTATGATTGCCAAGTCTGGCGCGCTTTCATGGCGGCCAGCTTCACTTGTTCGGGTGCCGTGCCACCCGGGTGGTTTCTGAGGCTGACGGAAGCTTCCGGTGTCAGTCGCTCGATCACGTCGGCCTCTATCAGCGGACTCTTTTCCTTCCATTCATCAAGCGAGAACTCTGCAAGCCTCAGACCTCGTGTATTCGCTTCACGCACCAACTCTCCCACTACTCGATGCGCGTCACGAAAGGCAAGGCCCTTCTGTACCAGATACTCGGCAAGGTCTGTCGCTTCCAACAATCCTCGATTCGCCGCTTCACGCATGGCGCCAGTATCGAACGAAAGGTTTTCGCAGATGCCTCTCATGGCGCAGAGGACGCTCGTCACCGTGTCCAGGGTATCGAACAGGGGCTCCTTGTCCTCCTGGTTGTCCCTGTTATAGGCGAGCGGTTGGGATTTCATCAGTGTGAGCAGGGACATGAGATGTCCATACACCCTTCCCGTCTTGCCGCGTATGAGTTCCGGCACATCCGGATTCTTCTTTTGCGGCATGATGCTGGAGCCGGTGGTAAAGCGGTCGGCGAGTTGGACAAATCCGAACTGCTCGGAAGACCATAGGATGAGCTCTTCGCACCAGCGCGACAGGTGCATCATGAGAATAGCCGCGAAACTTGCGAACTCAATCAAAAAATCCCGATCGCTCACGGCGTCAAGGGAGTTTTCGCAGATGCCCTCGAATCCCAGTAGCTCGGCGCTGAGTTCACGATCGATTGGGATGCTTGTGCCGGCCAGCGCCGCGCTGCCGAGTGGAAGTTGATTCACGCGCTTGCGAAGATCGTCTAGGCGGCTGCGGTCGCGTTCCAGCATGGCGAGCCAAGCTAGGAGATGATGGCCAAGCGTCACGCATTGCGCTGGCTGCAAATGAGTGAATCCCGGCATGATGCTGGCCGAATGCGCGAGCGCAAGGTTCGATAGCCGACTACCAAGCTCATTCATCAGGTCTCTGATGTCGTCAATCTCATCGCGCAGATAAAGGCGCATGCAGGTCGCCACCTGATCATTGCGCGATCTGCCGGTGTGAAGCTTCTTGCCGGCGTCGCCGATTTGCCGTGTAAGCTCGGCCTCAAGGTTCATGTGCACATCTTCGAAGGCATCCGACCATTCGAATTCGCCAGCGTCGATGGCTGAACGAATTTCGCCGAGGCCTGTCTCGATGGAATCAGCTTCGTCGGCACTGAGCACGCCAGTCGCATGCAACATCTGTGCGTGAGCGACGGACGCACGAATATCCGCAGCGTAGAGACGCTGATCGAAGGAGACAGATGCCGTGAATGCTTCGACGAACGTGTCAGTCGGCTCGCTAAAGCGCCCGCCCCAAGGCTTGTCAGGCTTGTCGACCATAGGCTGATGACTGGCACGTGGGGGCGGAGCAACAGTATAGCGGCCTTGGATACGGGGCTGACGGAAGCCACTGTTCGATGTGCGTTTCGGCCCCTTTCATAGGTCGCTGCTGGACTCCCGCAGAGCTTGTTCGGCTTTGGAGTCCTTGGCGGCCTGCGAAAAATCCTTGAGGCGACCGGGACGACCATTGGGCTCAACCGAACGGTAAGCCGATTCCAATGTGAATGGCTCAGGTGTCAGACCTACTCGGTCATCCTCAATGGTAAAGGCAACCTTGTCTCTGGGCTTGACACTTGAACCAACCATTTCGGCAGGTGCGCCGTCGAGCAAATCTGATGCGCATGGGATCGCATGTAGCTTTCTGTGGCGGGACCTCGAGCGCGGGTGTTAATACGGAATCTTGACAGACCACAAGCTTTGACCAGAATCCACAGGCTCGTTATTTTGGTCAGGTCCGGTGGTCTGCCCGAATCGCATGTTTCGCTTCACAGGATGTAGTCAATCCCGAAATAAAAGGTGCGGCCGTAGGGGTCGGAATAACGCGGGTCCCAGCCGACTTGATGGCCTGCGCCGGAGTCGCGCAACGACAGCGGCGGAGATTCGTCGGTTAGGTTGTTGACACCGAACGTCACGCGCAAGCTGTCTTCCAACAATCTGTAACGCAATTGGTATTGAACTAGGTATTGCTCATCGACTTCCAACTGGACTTTTGTGGTGGGGCCGAAGCCCAAGGGCACGCCCGTACCGAGAATTTCTACCAGTTGTTCCTTATCGTCATATCCCGATTTATAGTTGATTGCAAGATGGTGTGTGAATGCTCCATGCGTCAAAGTCGCGGAATAGACGTTCTGCCACTCGAACACCACGGCGTTGTCGTTACCAAACCTTCCCAGACTGCTTCCAGTCAATGAACTTTCGGAGGTATCCATGTACGTGCCGGCGAGGCTCAGGCTCAGATATCCCCAATCGAGATCGAAATCCTTGTTGACTGCAAAGT
>CAZNYE010000108.1:0-3696 GCA_964577185.1 uncultured Pseudomonadales bacterium
AAGTCTACGTCAGGATCGCGCTGACTACGCTAGTGATGAGCTACCGAAGGAAACCGCCATCGCCATACATTGGGATGATAAACTTAAAGCTCAGTCGGAGAAAGGGACTTCGGCGGAATACTCAGCTTCAATGATCCGCGAGGTTTCTTATCGACCATTTGTCAGACAGTATCTCTACGCAGATCGACTCTTTGCTCAGCGTCCTGCGAGGACGCAAGACATCTTCCCGAAACCCGACACCGACAACCGGGCAATCTGTGTCCCCGGGGCTGGTTCAATCAAGCCGTTCTCCGTCCTCATGGTGAACACCATGCCGGACCTGCACTTTATCGCCTTCGGCCAGTGCTTCCCCCGCTACCGATTCGAGCGGCGCGGCGAAACCCATCCCGAGCTCTTTGACGACACTCCAGACCTCGTTCGCGTGGACAACATCACCGACCACGCATTGCGCACCTTCCGCACCCACTATGGCCGCAACGACATCACCAAGGACGATATCTTCGATTACGTCTACGGCATCTTGAATGCACCCGCCTATCGCGTCCGGTTTGAACACAGCTTGTCCAAAGAACTGCCACGCATTCCCTTCGCGCCGGATTTTGATGCATTCGCCAAATGTGGCAAGCAACTCGCGAAATTGCACCTCGGCTACGAATCCTGTGAGGAGTGGCCGCTCAAGATCGTGTTTTCAGGCTCGGGCGCACATGAGCCGCACCACTTTCGCCTAGGCGCCAAGCCTATGCGATTTGCCGACGAAGCGTGCACGGAGTTGATCATCAACGAGCACATCCGCCTGTCTGAAATTCCGCCCGCAGCGCACTGGTATGTCGTGAATGGTCGAACACCCCTTGAATGGTTCATCGACCGCTACCGCATTACCAAGGACAAGCACAGCGGCATAGTCAATGACCCAAATGATTGGTTTGACGACCCGCGCCATTTGGTCACGGCGATTCAACGTATCGTTTACCTGAGTGTGTTGAGTGGTGAAATCCAAGTGTTCATGCCGGAAGCTATCTCAGATGACGACCCCGGCGCTACCAAAACCAGGGAGTACTTTGCTGCCCGACATGCTGAGGCTGCTCGTTCAATAGCCAATAGCCCAGGGAAAGCCTACGAGCAAGCTTGGGTTGACTCGATCACGGATTTGGACTGGATCCATGGCGAGGATGAAGAGGCATCAGAGAAGTGAAGCGTGGCGAAATATGGATTGTCTCCGGCGGCGCGGAGTACGCACGAAAACCGCGCCCATCGGTGATCTTGCAGGACAACGATTTCCGGGATACTAAGACCATCACTCTCTGTCCTTTGACGACGCATCACGATGACAAGCCAGGGATTCGCATAAGCGTGAATCCGGATAGTACGAATGGTCTCGTCCTACCATCGCGCATCATGGTCGACAAGATATCCACGGTTTCAAGAAACAGGCTTGGCGAGCGCATTGGTCAACTTGGTGAAGCAGAAATGGCACGTCTGACGGCGGCGGCGGGCCGCTTTCTTTGATTGGTTACACAGGCGGCCGCCCAATAATCAAGTAGTATGCCTGCGGCGCAAATCACTCGATAAAGGAGTCGAGATTGACCATTCAAAACCTCATGCCATACCTCTGCGTGTCCGACGCGAACGCCGCCATAGAATTTTATACAGCCGCCTTTGGAGCCTTGGAGAACTTTCGATTGAGCGAACCCTCCGGTCGGCTCGGCCATGCCGAGCTTAATTTTGGCGGCATGACGCTGATGCTCTCGGATGAATATCCTGAAATGGGTGTCAAGAGCGCTTCCACCCTGGGTGCCACGCCCGTGACGCTGTACCTGCAGGTGGATGATGCGGATTCGGTTGTCAAACGTGCGCTGAGTCTCGGCGCAACACTCGAAAGCGAAGTCACAGACCACTTCTACGGAGAGCGCTCAGGCACCGTGCATGATCCCTTTGGTCATCGCTGGGTGATTGGCCAGAGCATCGGAGAAGTCGAGCCGGAGGAGATGCAGAGGCGGTTCGCTGCGATGCAGGCTGGAGATGGCTGAAGCTGACTCCTAGATAACAACACGAGTGCGTGGATTTGCATCGACGCACATCGTGCACTTGGCTCGACCGAATCGCTGGCTATTTGACGGGCCTTGTGCGGCGCACAAGGCCCGTGGGAAGGTTGCGCAGACTTACTCTGCGGCTTCCTCCATTTCCATCATTTCGGCGCCTTCGGCATCTTCCATCCCCGCCCCTTCGGCCGGCATGTCCTCAGCCATATCGTCGCCATCGTCGCCATCCGCGGGCATGGCCTCGGTCATTTCTTCCGCCGCCATGACATCAGCCATTTCTTCCATGTTGTCCATGGAATCCATGCCGTCCATGTCGTCCATGGGCATCTCTTCGGCCGGTGCCTCTTCGCTGGCGGAATCGTCAGCAGGCGCACAGGCACTGATGCCAAGAACAAACAGACTACCCAGCAATATACGAATAAGAATGCTCATTGCATCTCCTTTATCCATGAGAGAAGTGTCTACTCTGTGCGCACCACGCACGCTCGAAACCGTGCCCGGAACACAAGAATTACACAATACTCCGAATCGATACTAACTTCAATGCTCTGTGCAGGCTGGTTCGCGGCGCCTGTGAGACATTGATCAACGCTTTTCGAGTGCATCGGCATCCTCGCGCAGCATGGATTGACCATTGACGTTCACATGGCGAGTGGCGAATCGAAGGTCTCGTCGGCGCAAATGTCATAGCCTCTACGAATGACAAGGCCGCCGAAACTCTCCGAGCGCCTAAGGTTCGTTGATATTTCCACGCCTATCTCCTTGGGAACCCATGCCTGTGCGCCATTCCGCGACTTCGCTTCACTTCTTTAGTGAAACAACGCCGAGATGCTCGACCCTGAATGAATGGCTTGAATAGCCTTCGCAAACAGAGGAGCGACGGACACTTGATGGATTGGAAATTCCGCTGAATCAGGCGCCGGAATGGAATTTGTGACCACCAGTCGTTCAATCGGCGATTCGGTCAATCGCTCCAGCGCGGATCCCGACAGAACCGGATGCACCGCAGCGGCTTCAACCCTTATCGCCCCTTGCGACACAAGGAAGCTTGCCGCCTCTTCAAGCGTTCCGCCACTTGCGACCTCATCGTCGATGATGAGCGCGTTGCGGCCCTTCACCTCGCCTATGAGCGCGACCGCGCGCGACCGCTCGCTGTCATCGTCGCGTCGCTTGTCCACAATAGCCACCGGAAGCGCAAGTCGTTCCGCGTAGCTTTGCAGATCCTTGGCTTCTCCAACGTCGCTCGCGACCAGCACGTGGTCTTGTAGTGCCGTGGTTGAGCGCAGATAGTCGCACAAGATGGGGGTGGCATTGAGTTGGTCGACTGGAATGCGAAAAAAGCCCTGTACCTGCGGAGAGTGCAAATTCATGGTCAAAACCCGGTCGGCTCCCGCCGTTTCCAAGAGGTCGGCCATGAGTCGGGCAGTGATGGAGATGCGCGGACGGTCCTTCTTGTCGGATCTCGCGTAGGGGAAATATGGCATGACAGCCGTGATTCGCGCCGCCGAAGCGTGCTTCAATGCATCGATCATGATAAGCAGCTCGATGATGTGGTCGGAAAGCGGCGGAGTGGATGTTTGTATGACGAACACATCCTGCTCACGCACGTTCTCGAGGCACTGGAACATGAGGTTCTCGTTGCCGAATCGCTTGAACG
>CAZNYE010000109.1:0-6185 GCA_964577185.1 uncultured Pseudomonadales bacterium
ATGACATTCAACATACCCTTGCAGCGACCTGCCCAAGAATTCGCACAGGTCTCTGCGTATGGCCGTTTCACACTCCGCGATCGCGCAGGCGACACCACGCTGACGGGCGAAGCCATGACTCTTGACAACGACGCGCTCAAGGCCCGCAAGACATGCGCCGTTATAGCCTTCCGGGTCAAGCAGGGATTCGAGCCTCTGAAGGGACTTGGAGCGCTTGTTCTCACCAGCCAGATGCTCCGCCATGACGTTGAGCATCATCTTCGCTGTGCCCTCAATGGACTTGCAGGCGACATTGCCGAGCATGCCATCGGCAACCACCACATCAGCCTTGCCGTCAAAAAGCCGATGCGGTTCGACAAATCCGACGTATTCCATATCGGCCAGCGCAGCAATGCGCTCGGCGGCTTCGCGAATCACCGCACTCCCCTTGACCGACTCTTCGCCGATGTTTAGCAATCCCACCCGCGGCACGGTGCACTCGCCAAGAATTGATGCCAGCATGGCTCCCATCATTGCAAACTGTTCAAGCTGACGTGCGCCGCAGTGTATGTTGGCACCTATGTCAAGCAGCCAGAAATCCCCGGCAATGCTGCCGAGGTGCTTTACCAGTGCTGGGCGGCTCATGCCAGGCAGCATGGGAATCAGATGTTTGGCCAAGGCCACCAATGCCGCGCTGCTTCCGCAACTGACCGCACCATCAACTTCGCCCGAAGCGAGATATCTTAGTGCAACCCGCATCGACGAGGTTCGATTACGTAGGACGCTGCGCAGGCTGTCTCCGGCACAAATGGCAGAGGTATCGCAGCAGATGCGAATGCGCGGGTGCTCAACCATGCGCAGGGTTTCATCGCCGACCAGCACCAATTCAAGGTCGCTATTGCGCTCCACGGCATCTAGAGCGCCGCCCAGCACTTCCCCTGTGCCGTGTTCTCCTCCGAGGACATCAACGCTGATGCGCATGAGTGCCCCGCATGAGTCGATGTGATTATTCGATCAACTACCTATCTGGGTGTGGCCGCTACTGTTCCTCCTCAACCACTTCCTCATAGTCCTCCTGCTCGATCACCTGGCGGCCTCGATAATATCCATCCGGTGTCATGTGATGCCTAAGGTGCGTTTCACCGGTCAAGGGATCGATCGAAACCGTCGGCTTACGAAGCGACTGATGCGAACGACGCATACCGCGCCGCGAGCGGGTCTTCTTATTCTGTTGTACAGCCACAACTACTCCCGTCTTAGGTCTTGACCATTCGAGTGCTAGGGCGCGCATTCTCCCATTAGTGGGTGTTGCTAGGCAAATGCGTTGGCGGTGAGACAGCAATGCTCATTATGGCTGCGAACTCCTACCGCGCGATCCCGGAGAGGCGAATCGTCCGCAATTCGGCCAAGAGTATGGGATACAAGGCATCTCACGCCGGAATTCGCAGCCATAATGGCATTGCTCGCGGTGAGAACACCGAGTCCGCTACTTGTGGCTCTGCGACCGCTTCCCATCCGATTTCATTTACAGGAAATTGGTCAGTCCAATTATGCGAGAATTTTCCTTGCAAATTTTTATATTTGGTCTTATCCTTTTGTATACCAACTTCAAGGGGAGATTTCCAATGCGGTTAATCCAATCAAGCCACACGACTGCGACCTCAATCAGTCGACTCCATCCATTTCTGAGGTTTCCACCGCGCATCGCCACGCTCTCGGTGTTTCTATTTCTCGGATTCTCAAGCCTTCCCGCGATTGCCGAGGATGAGGCTGAAGAGATCGTCGAGGAAATCGTGGTAACCGGCACCCGCGAGACTATCCAAACCTCCATTCAGGCCAAACGTGAGTCAGATCTCCTAATCGAAGTGCTCACGGCCGACGACATTGGCGACATACCTTCATTGTCGATCGGTGAGGCCTTGGAGACGCTCACCAGCGCCGCGTCCCACCGCGACCAGGGCACGGCCACCGAGATCTCGATTCGCGGAATGGGGCCTTTTCTCGGGCACACCAACTTCAATGGACGCGAGGCCACCAATGGCAGCGGCGACCGTTCGGTGAATTTCAGCATGTTTCCATCGGAACTCTTCAACAAGCTGCAGATTTCCAAGACTCAGCAGGCCAGCATGATCGAAGGGGCCGTCGCCGGGCAAATAGAACTCGGCACAGTCAAGCCGATCGACTACGGCAAGCGCCGGTTTCAGATCGACCTCAAGGGCAACACCAACCCGAACAACGAGAATATCAACAATGCCTCTCGTGATTGGGGATACCGGTCTTCCGCAAGTTACATAGATCAATTCGAAGGAGAGAACCTCGGCGAGTTTGGCTTTTCGATCGGTGTGCAAAAGAACGTCGTCACCAATCCCGAGCAGGAATACCGCACCAGTAGCGCCTGGCGCGATTGCCGCAACGATCCGGCCACCAGCGTCGGCATTTACTCGAGTGGCAATTGCGACAGCGGTTCTGGCGATCTCAGAATGGAGGTGGACCCGGCGACCGGCACCGCGCCCGATGCCGGCACGCCCGTTGTGCTCGTACCCAGCCAGCGCTCCTTCCGGCAGAACATTACCGAGGATGATCGCGAATCCATCTTCTTGAACCTGCAATGGCGTCCGACTGATCGGCTTGAAATGTACATGGACTACCAGTACTCCGACCGGGGCTTCGATGAGATACGCAATGACCTGGTGTTCGCCGAACAGCGGCGCGTGAATGCCGACGGCCTATCGCTTCGCCCGGGTGGCATCATTCGAGAGTTCAACAACAACGGACGCATCGAGACCTTGAGCACTTTTCAGGAGCGCCTTGAAGAATATGAGGGAGGCGGAATTGGTGCCATCTATCAGGTCAATGATCGCTTGGAGATGTCCTTCGACTTCTCAACTTCATCCACCTCGCGCCGCGAGTACATCATTCACACGCGATTGCAGTCAGAGCCGAGGGACATCCACGGAAATAGCGTGCCGGGTGGCACAGACCGTCCGGACACGCACTACGACCTCTCCTGGGAGGATTCACAGGTCGCCATCGTCACGGTGAACAATTTCGATGTGACCAATCACGACCTCTTTGCAGACAACGCGCGCACACGCGTTGACCTCAACCAAGCTCGCGAAAACGATATCGACGCAATACGGGCCGATTTCCGCTTGGAAACAGATTGGGGCGCGATTCATAGCATCGAAGGCGGGATTCGCTCATCGACACTCGAGTTCCAGAGTTGGCCGCGCAATCGCGTTCAGAATTCACACTCGGATAGCGCGATTCCCGGTGCCAGCATGGCCTGCAGAAACGAGACATTCCCAGAAGACAACTTCATGGCGGAAGCCTCCAACGGCAACCCAATAGTGATTAATGTTGACGATAGCGGCAACGTCATTCCAGAAGGCACGGGCCGTTCCTACGCCAGCTTCGACCCCATCTGCCTTGCACGGGAACTCTATGCTCACGCTGGCAACGATATTCCCGCCTGGCCGGAACCGGCCGAGACCGTCAGTAATGTGGATGTCGAGGAGCAGACTCTGGCCGGTTACCTCCAGGCCAATTACTCGACTGAATTTTCGGGCTATCCGCTGCGCGGCAACTTTGGTGTACGCATAGTACAAACTGATGTGGACTCGACAGGTCTACGCACAACCTTCACGAGCGCGCAAAATCCTGATGGAACGATCACCGTCAATCAAGAAAGCGGCAACTTCTATTCGGTGACGGGTGGTAGCAGCTATGTGGAGCTCCTGCCGAGTTTCAACGCGGTGATGGACCTTCGTCACGACATTCTGCTTCGCGGCGGCGCCTACCGTGGACTTTCGCGACCTGACCCCGCCGACATGGGTTTCGGGCGGGTCCTGAGTGTTGACGACGATGATGCCACCTCGATTGGCGAACTGGTGGGAAGTGCCACGTCCAACGGAAGCCCCGACCTTGAACCGCTAACTTCCTGGAACGTTGATCTCGCCCTGGAGTGGTATCCAAACGCGGATACCATCCTCGCGGTGGGGGGCTACTACAAGAAGTTCCTCGGTGGTTTCGAGAATACGCAGCGCATGGAGGAGTTCTTGGTGGATAATCAGCCGATTCAGGCGGCAGTGACCACATCAAGAACCATTGAAGACGAGAGCACCATCAAAGGCTTCGAGGTCACCTTCGCGCATGCCTTCGAGTATCTCCCCGGCTATCTCAGCGGTCTCGGCACGAAAGTCTCATACAACTGGGCCGACGCGGATTTCGAGTTCGAAGACCAGACCTTCGGATATTCTCGCGTTGAAGACCAATCGGGCAACATTATTTCTGAGCGCCTGAGGTTGATTCCCGCGGCGGGGCTCTTCGGGTTTTCCGAGGAGGTGCTCTCCGCACAGGTCTACTACCAGATCGGAGACTTGGACTTGCAGCTCATCTACAAGTATCGCAGCAGCTACTTCCAGCAGTTTGTCAGTTCTCCGGGGATCATCCGCTACATAGGTGATACCGGAGTCGTCGAAGCGCGCGCAACCTATGAGATATTCGACAACGTGACGGTGCGGGTTGAAGCCTTAAACCTATTCGACGAGCCGCGCCGGAACTACATTCCAACACCGAACAGCATGTCCGAACTCAACAGCTACGGAGCGAGAATTTTCTTCGGCATTCGCGCAAAATTCTGATTCCCCATTCTCATAGGAAGAGAGCATGACTGAGCAACGGCTCTATCACTCGATCGCAAAGGAGATTAGCAAACTGATCGAACAGGGGGACTACCCACCCGGCAGTAGGCTCCCTGGAGAACGCGCACTGGCTGAGAACTTCAAAGTCAGCCGGGTGACTGTTCGCGAAGCGCTCATCTCACTGCAGACGCTCGGCCTCGTGCAGATACGCACGGGGTCGGGCATCTATGTCTGCGAGAGCGGGGCCTTGAAACCCGCAATGCTTCCGCAAGTGAGTGCATTCGAGCTCACGCAAGCGCGGCTCTTGATCGAGTCCGAAGCGGCAGCGCTCGCGGCACCTGACATCACCGATGAGACACTCAGTGATTTGGCCTCCCTCATTGAGAAGATGGAGACCAGCGATACGGAAGAAGAAGCCGATGTAGCAGACCGAGACTTCCACCTGACCATCGCGGCGGCATCGGAAAACCAAGTGGTCACACATATCGTCGAGATGTTTTGGAAAATGCGCATGGAGCAAGAGTCAATTGCGGCGGCCTACCATGCGGTTTGTTCGCACGATGTCAGCAAGCGCGGAGAAGAACATGCCGAAGTGCTCGAAGCGCTGCGCGCGCGTGACGCGAAGGCCTCTCGCCTCGCCATGCGCAAGCACTTCCGGCGTCTGATGGAATCCATGCTCGACGCCACCGAAGAACAAGCCATTGAAGAGGTGAAACAACGCGCCGCGGAAACTCGTCATAGGTATCTCAAGGGCGCAATCTAATGGACAACGGGGCCGGGGCGCTCATCGCTCACTGTGCGCTCGCCTTGCTGCTATTGCAGGTCGGGATGCCTGCGAAGGCCGCGGAGTTTCTTGTGAAGGATCAAGAGGAATACCGAGAAGCGGTCAAGCGCCTCACTCCGGGGGATGCCATCAAGCTCGCCAATGGTGAGTGGCGCGACTTTGAGATTGTCTTTGCGGGCAATGGCCTACCGGATCAGCCCATCACCCTGACCGCCGAGACCAAGGGCGAGGTCTTCATCACAGGGGTTTCCAATCTGCGCCTTGGCGGCGAGCACCTGGTGGTATCGGGACTCGTGTTCCGCGATGGCTATACGCCCACGAACGATGTGATCGCCTTCCGGCGCACCAAACAGCATCTTGCCAATCATTCACGTGTCACCGAAGTGGTAATCGATCACTTCAACAACCCGGAGCGCTATGAGACAGATTTCTGGGTCATGATGTACGGACGACACAACCGCTTCGATCACTCGTATCTCCTTGGCAAGAGCAATGCCGGTGTCACCATGGCGGTGCGGCTCGATTCTGAAGCGAATCAAGCGAATCATCACCGCATCGATCACAATTATTTCGGTCACCGGCCGGTCCTCGGCTCGAATGGCGGTGAAACCTTAAGAATTGGCACCAGCAAGTATTCGCTGAAGGAATCAAACACGCTGGTCGAACGCAATTTCTTCGAGCGCTGCAACGGTGAGGTGGAGATCATTTCCAACAAGTCCGGAGGAAATGTGTTTCGACACAATGTGTTCTTCGAGTCGCGCGGCACGCTGACGCTACGC
>CAZNYE010000110.1:0-2577 GCA_964577185.1 uncultured Pseudomonadales bacterium
GTGGTGCTGCGCGATGCCCATCAGAGTCTGCTCGCGACCCGCATGCGCATTGAAGACATGCTGCCGATTGCGCCACAGCTCGATGAATTGGGTCTTTGGGCAGTGGAATCCTGGGGTGGCGCAACCTTTGATGCCTGCATCCGCTATCTCGGCGAGGATCCTTGGGAGCGAATCCGCAAACTCAAGGCGGCAATGCCGAAGACCCGTCAACAGATGCTTTTGCGTGGACAGAACCTGCTCGGCTATCGCCACTATGCTGACGATGTCGTGAGCTGCTTTGTCGAGCGAGCGGCCGAGAATGGTGTTGACGTGTTCCGTATCTTTGATGCCCTCAACGATATGCGCAATTTATCCACTGCCATCAATGCGGTCCGCAAACTCGGCAAGCATGCGCAGGGAACTATTTCGTACACGGTCAGTCACCTTCACAATATCGACCTCTGGGTTGATCTCGGCTGCCAGATTCAAGACATGCAGGCGGACTCCCTGTGCATCAAGGATATGGCAGGCCTGCTCAAGCCCTATGTGGCATTTGAGCTTGTCAGCCGTCTGAAGGAGGCACTGGAGATCCCGATTCATATGCAAAGCCATGCCACCACCGGCATGTCCACCGCCACCTACCTCAAGTCGGTGGAGGCGGGCATAGACAATCTGGACACGGCGATTTCTTCTATGAGCATGACCTATGGCCACTCGGCGACCGAGACCCTGGTGGCCGTTTTGCAAGGTACAGACCGGGACACGGGGCTCGATATTGCTCGCATAGAAGAGGTTGCCGCCTATTTTCGCGAAGTGCGCAAGAAGTATGCGGCCTTCGAGGGATCGCTAAGAGGCGTCGACTCTCGCATTCTGGTTGCCCAGGTGCCGGGCGGAATGCTCACCAATCTCGAAAGCCAGCTTGCTGAGCAGAAGGCGACCCATCGCCTTGATGAAGTGCTTGAAGAGATTCCGCGAGTGCGTGAAGAGCTTGGTGTCATTCCCCTCGTCACGCCAACTTCCCAGATCGTGGGTACTCAGGCCGTGATCAATGTGGTCACGGGCCAGCGCTATAAGACCATCACCCGCGAAGTTGCCGGTATTTTCAAGGGTGAGTACGGTGCCACGCCCGCTCCAGTCAACTCTGATCTGCAAGCGCGGGTACTCGAAGGTGAAGAGGCCATCACCTGTCGGCCGGCCGACTTTCTTGAGCCTGAATTGCAACAGCTCAGCGAAGATCTGCGCTCTCATGTCACTGACCACGGCATCCGCTTGGCTGAAAACGAATTAGACGATGTCCTGACCTATGCGCTGTTCGGTCAAATAGGTCTCAAATTCTTGAAGGAGCGCGATAATCCGGCTGCTTTCGAGCCGCCACCTGATGCCATGCCGGCGGCAAGTGTACCGTCCAAGGGTTCTTCGGACACTGGTGGCATTGAACGCTACTCAGTGCGTGTGGATGGACGTGTCTACGATGTTGAAGTGTCCAAGAGCGGTGCGCTGACGAGCGTGCAGCCCGCTGTGGACACGCCGCGTCAAGCGCAGGCCGAGCCAGCATCGGCACAATCATCTAGGGTGACTCGATCGGCTTTGGCGGGCAATGTGTTCAAGGTGCTGGTGAATTCGGGAGACAGGGTGGATGCCGGAGACGTGCTGTTGGTACTTGAAGCCATGAAGATGGAGACGGAGGTTGTGTGTCCGCAAGCCGGAACCGTTTCCAAAGTGCATGTCGTTGAAGGTGATAAGGTCGATGTCAACGATCCCCTTGTGAGCTTCGCTTGAGTTCGCGGATTTTGGCGCTCCCACATAGATTTCCAGCATCTGTGGCCACGGACGACTGAACATGGATGTCATCTTCACAATCCTGAGCGACACCGGATTTGCCCAGGTCACTCCCGGGCAGGGGGTGATGATCCTGATCGGCCTGACGCTCCTGTATCTCGCCATAGTGCGTGGATTCGAGCCTCTCTTGCTGGTGCCGATTGGCTTTGGAGGCATTCTTGCCAATATACCCGGGGTTGAAATTGCCACGGGTGACGGGCTGCTCTATCTCCTCTATCAGGGCGGGCTCGAAACCAGCATCTTTCCACTGCTCATCTTCATGGGGGTGGGTGCCTTAACGGATTTTGGCCCGGTGTTGGCCAATCCAAAAACCATATTGCTCGGTGCCGCGGCGCAGATAGGGATCTTTGTGACCGTGCTCGGAGCGCTTGGCCTGTCAGTCGCGGGGGTCATGGACTTTAGCCTCGCTGAGGCGGCCGCCATCGGCATCATCGGGGGTGCGGATGGCCCAACGGCCATTTATGTGGCGAGCAAACTCGCACCTGATCTCCTAGGTGCCATTGCCATTGCCGCCTATTCCTACATGGCCTTGGTGCCGCTCATTCAGCCTCCAATCGTGCGCGCGTTGACTAGTCTGGAAGAGCGAAAGATGGTGATGGCGCAGACGAGAGTCGTGTCCAAGGCCGAAAAAATCTTGTTCCCCTTGCTGCTGTTGCTACTGACCGCGCTCTTGCTTCCCTCGGCCGCACCGCTACTCGGCATGCTGTGCTTCGGAAATCTCATGCGCGAGTGCGGCGTTGTCGAACGCCTGTCCGATAC
>CAZNYE010000111.1:0-13356 GCA_964577185.1 uncultured Pseudomonadales bacterium
CGCCTGGAGCGTGACCGGCGGCACGCTCAGCTCTTCGAGCGCGGCCAGCCCGAGTTGGACGCGCCCGTCGGTGACTTCGAACACCAGCTACACGGTGCGCCTGACCGTAACCGTGCGCGGGACGGGGACGAACGCGCGCGACGGCACAAGCGATTCGGCCTCGGCGAGCACCACCGCCCTCGTGCAAGACACAGACCGCGATCACGGTGACTCGCGGGACACAGCAACCAGGGTGAACGTTCCTTCGACCACCGAGGGAGCGATCGAGCACGGCAGCGACCGAGACTACTTTCGCTTCACGCTCGCGGCGGCGCAGCGGCTCACAGCAACAACAACCGGCAGCACCGACACCCTCGGCACCCTGTTCAACGAGGATGGAATCCAAATCGGGAGGAATGACGACGACGGCGCGGGCAACAACTTCCGCATCGTGAAGAGCCTGAACGCCGGCACGTACTACCTTGAGGTGCGTGGCTTCGACAGCACCAAGACGGGACGCTACACCCTGCAGTTGGCAGAACACATTCCGAAGGTCAACACCGCGCCGCGTGTCTTCTCCAGTGTGCTGCCGCGCAGAATACGGGCGACCGCAGGTGGTGCCTTTCTGCCGTTCCGCCTCCGGTCGGCCTTTAACGACCCTGACGGCGACTACCTGTGGCTTTCGGCAAGGTCACAGCACACACGGGTTGCGACGGTTTCGATGATAGGCAATTCCGTGGTAGTGCAACCTCGCGCCGCCGGTGTCGCGACCATTGCAGTGACAGCGAACGACCCGCATGGCGCGTCCGTCCAAGGCACCTTCGACATCAGCGTGGTCGCGCCTACGAACCCGGATCCAACCTTCTCGTTCAATAGTGCTGGAACAACCGCGACGCTTTCCTTCACCGACAATTTTGCAGCGCGCGAGACTCGCGCCTACGAGGTTCACATGCGCCAGAAAACGCCGATCGGCGGATGGAACCGATTCTGCGGCACCGTATCCAACCCCGACAACTCGCCAAGTTCGATCAACGTGGCGTTGGACATCAACGCAAGCCTGTTCGATGCGGAACCCGGCATCGTCTATCAAGCCGATTACCGACACATTGGAAGCTCTTGCAACACAATCACTTCCGTGCCTTGGTCCAAGGTTGCGGAAGCGACCGCACCGGGCAGTTCCTCATTCGACATCGACCTAGTGTTCGTGGGGTCTCCCACATCGGCCCAGCGCACCGCTGTGCAACAGGCGGTCGGAACCTGGGAAGGAATCCTGACCACTAGCCTGCAGGACATCAACTTCGCCGGGCGTTCCGTGAGCGCGGGCCTCTGCCTGCCGGGGCAGCCCGAGGTGAGTGATGTCGTCGATGACCTGCGCCTTTTTGTGCGTCTGGCCACGCTCGACGGCGAAGGCGGCACTGCGGCGCAGGCTGGAGCGTGCCTCACTCGAAACAACTCGGGGTTGCCCGTTATCGGATATGTCACGCTCGACGCTGACGACTTCGCGAGGAATACCGCCGCGTTGAATAACGAGTTGGTCAAACACGAAATCGCGCACGCCCTCGGTTTCAGCAGAGGCGGTTGGCAGGCGGCAAACTTGATGCGCAACCCCTCCATCAATGGCAACGCCAACTTGGTCGAGCCTTCCCCCGACACGCACTTCGTAGGCCGCTTTGCAGTGGCCGCTTTCAATGATGCCGGTGGTTCGGGGCACAGGGGAGGCAAGGTTCCGGTCGAAAACCATTTCGGGCTGGGAAGCCGGGACAGTCACTGGCGGGAATCCGTGCTCGACCATGAGCTCATGACTCCCGCCTTTGAGAACGGAAAGAGCAATCCATTGAGCGCAATCACCATCCAAGCGATGGCCGACATCGGCTACGGGGTGGATATCAGCCAGGCAGAGGCCTACACCGTGCTGACATCCTTCAATTCGACTGGTTTTGCGGGTAGGAATGCCGGTGCCGGTGCCCGCAATAGGGCCGCGAATTCGCTGCCGCCGCCGAATGGAGGGGTCATTGAACCCGAAGCCGAAAGCTGCGTCGTGACCGAGGCCGTTGGCAGCGTCAATGACAGTCATGAAATGATCATGCTGCCGTCGGATGCGGTGCGCATGGCTGTGTCCAAAGCGCCATGAGGTGCCCGCTCATGATAATGATCCTGGCAGGTGCCGCGCTATGTGGGATGTCGATATACAGTGGCGCGGCAACAGAAGACGCGACTTCATGTCAACCAACGGAAGCGATCCTTTCCCCAAGCGCCACCCTTTCCAGTGCCGCCGGCACGTTCCGACTGACGCTTGTCCGGCCACTCCCGGAGCAAGCGTCCCTGGCCGCATATGGTGTGCTCCTGCTATCGCCATCAACCCTTGATCCATTGGCCTTCGCGCCGGCGGTGGCTCCCCTCACAGGCGCAACCGACATCGACTTGGACGCAGTCGGTGCCTTTCCCATCGGGGATCCCGCATCGACGGACCCAGCCGCGCCTGGTGTGCTTGTCTTGGAGTCGAGTGGAGACGTGTCCCATCGCATCTTGCTGCGCATCGGATCAGATGCCAATAGACCGGACAAGCCGCTCTTCGACGATGGCTTCACCGTGCTGAAAGTGCGCGAGGTCGCCAATCAAGGTTTCAGAGGCAGCTGGGAGAGCCGAGCGGGGCATATGGAGGCCAGAGGCCATTTCTGCGCGTCCCGACAGTCCGTGTCAGCGGACAATGTGTTGAACAGATAAATGTCTAGGGCGACTCCGTCGCCACTGGGGTTCTGGAATGATTCGGAAACCAGAACCAAATTCGGCCGGATGCAAGTCGGGTTCTTGCCGATGACTATCAGGATCTTTGTCTTCAAGAAAGTTTAAGAAAGCGGTTCAAGTGCTCTTTTGTATTCGGGCGCCCACGCATAGGGGCGACCCTCTATGTGACACTAAATCGACCCTTTTCCTGAAGCTGTGCGCGAACCGCGTGGGTGGATTAAGGGCATCTCAATACTCGCACCACTATCATCAAAGGCTTCCGCGAGCTCCCACGCGCGCTCATCAAGCTCTTTGAAGGCGAGAAAATCGGCAAAACGATGGTCGAGACGGATTAGCGTTAGGGATTCACAATCACACACATTCGCAGCTTGACAACTTTTGTAAGCCAATGTTAGCGTTTGCTATGAATCGCTAGCTCAAAAGTCGCGCTATGGAAACTGTGCAGATCAGTGCGAGAGTAGACCGGTCACTGAAGACCGCAATCGAACGCTATTGCAAAACGAGGGGCCTTGTCATAAATCACTTCGTCCAGGAAGCGCTCATAGATCGACTCGAAGAATTAGAAGACATTGAGGACTTACACCATCTCCGTCGTGAGCCAACACGCCCCCTTTCCGAAGTGCTCAATGAATTGAGGCTCGATGGCAATCCATAGGATCGAAATCTCCCGAAGCGCGGAAAGACAACTCAGGAAACTCGTTCCTTCTGATCAGAAGCGTCTCACGAATGCCATGCTCGCCCTGGCGGATAACCCACGCCCCAAGGGGACGAGGAAACTCGGCGGGTATGAAGATGTCTATCGCGTTCGCGTACGACGCTATCGCATCCTGTACATGGTTTCGGATGCTGAACTCATCGTCTTAGTACTAAAGATTGGGCACAGAAGGTACGTCTACGAGTAGCCCTGTACGACAAGTTGCCGACCCGAGTATCAACTACGGCGCGTGTTGGCCACCACGACGGCGCCGACGCGCAGCAGCGTGAGGCGGATGGTGTTCGGGCTCGCCGCCGCCAGCCCGGTGCCCGCCAGCGCCCCTGTTGATGGCCTCGTTGCCATTCTAAGGTGTCGACTCCACGCATCGCCCGTTGTGAATTGTGCCGACACCAAGTGTTGGCGATGAATCTGGGCGGGTCGACTCATTGATCGGTCTTTCTGTGATCATGGGTGTATCCTACGCGTAAGCACTGGAGCGTATCACCATTAAAGCTGCATCGGCGATCTACTTTAAGTCCCCGCTTGGTGAAATGCACTTGGAGGACTCACTGAGTTTCATGAAGGCGCATCTTTCTGATGCGTCAGTGGACTTGATAATGACCAGCCCTCCATTTGGCTTGGTGAGAAAGAAAGAGTACGGCAACGTGGATGCCGAACGCTATGTGGAATGGTTTAAAGACTTTGCGTCAGAGTTCTTTCGGGTACTGAAGCCCACCGGATCTCTTGTGATCGATATTGGCGGCTCTTGGAACGCCGGACAGCCCACTCGCAGCCTCTACCACTTTGAACTTGTCGTTATGCTCTGTCGGCGCCTTGGCTTCCACCTGGCGCAGGAGTTCTTTTGGTGGAACCCGTCAAAACTACCCTCCCCCGCAGAATGGGTTACGGTGCGGCGAATCCGTGTGAAGGATGCCGTCAATTGTGTGTGGTGGCTTTCTAAGACCCCTTGGCCAAAAGCGAGCAATCGTAGGGTGTTAGTGCCATACAGTAGCGCTATGAAAGATCTTCTCAAGAATGGATATGTTGCGAGAAAGAGACCAAGCGGACATGATATAAGTTCGAATTTTTCCTCTAACAATCAAGCGGCAATTCCACCCAATCTACTGGCTATTCCGAATACCGAAAGCAATTCACACTATCAGCGCTACTGTAAGGAGCACGGACTCACGCAGCATCCAGCAAGGTTTCCAAGTGAGCTTCCCGAGTTTTTTATTCGAATGTTGACCGACCCTAAAGATCTGATTTTCGACCCCTTTGCCGGAAGCTGCGTTACCGGGGAAGTCGCAGAACAGCTTAAACGAAGATGGATTTGCTGCGAAACTTCAGAAGCATATCTCGCTGGAGCACTTGGTCGCTTTAATTGCGGGTCGCCCAACGCGGATCTTTTCCCTGATAATCCCAAAGGCAAACCATCACGGTCCGTTGCCTACACAATTCACAACCCCTCGGCACTTTGGAACAAGATTCGCTCTGCAATGCTACCGAGCGATGGGGGAAAGCGCCGTCCTACGCGGGAGACTGGCAACCTGCGTACTCAGAAAGCGAGTGTGGACGAAACGCGCCCTTGAAGACCGGATGGCGAAGAAGCCCGGTACTCGAAGGCTAACAGACAATGCCGGCAGCTAGCCCTGAAGATATTGCTGAGGCTCTCATCGAGTCCTTCAATGAATCCAGCGCGATTGCGTTTCTGGATTCACCCGTGCGCGAGCAACCCAGAAAGCTCATAGTCCAAGGAGATGATCAGGCTTTTAACATCTGGATACACTAGCCATCAATTCGTATACACCGCCCTCCTATGAAGACACGGTGGAGGATATTTCAGCAATTGCGCGTCACCGCTCACACAAAGCAGGCCTTTTTCCTTGGCCACCTTGAAGAAGGCTTATCTTGTCGAACCAGCATTGTTCAGGATCGTTCGCGTGCGGTCGAGGCCGAAGTATCCAGCAGTGTTCTGGTGTGAAAGAGAGAATGGTGTTGGGAAACAGGTTGTATCGCCAGACGTCCGAGAATTGATCGTCACTTAAGCCCGAATAGTCGTACCCCAGCTCCGCCCCAGCTCCGCGCTTACGCTTCGGCACGGCCTCACGAAGTTAAAGCTCCTATTGGCGACTTCAGCCCCTGTGAAATTGATAACCTCTATGGTCATGCGGACGGTCCCTTATCCTCACGTTTGTCCAATGAGGACGCGCGCAGTTCCTGATGCCGTTCGCGTGTCAGCGGATAATTCCAGACAATCAGCGCGCAGACCGCAAAGCCCACCGCCGGGCCAAAGCTATAGAGCATGCGCAAACCGTCGACGCTGCCTCCCGCACCCGCTTGCGCGTCATACCCAGTCAGTCCAAGCAACGCCAAGGCCATGAAGGGACCGAAGGCTGAGCCGATTTTCACGACGAATGAAGACGCGGCGAAGTACATGGCTGTCCGGTCTTCGCCCGTTTCAAGTGTATCCAAATCGACTATGTCCGCCGTCATGGAGGGCGGCACCACGGGAAAAGCCGCGCCAAGAAATCCTGTGCAGGCGGTGATGGGAAGCATGTAATAGAAATCTCCAGGCCCGAGCAGCACATAGACACAGTGCAGCCCGGCAAAGGCGAAGAGGGCAATGCACCACGCTCGATGCTTGTTGATGCGATGCGCAAACCAGTTCCAGAATGGGATGCCCGCGAGGTTGAATCCGAAGAATATGAGCAACATCAGGATGGCGAGATTCTCCTCCTGCAGCACATCGCGGATGAAGAAGACGACGGTCACCGTGGAAATGGACTGGCCGAGGAAATTGATGAACAGGGCCAGCACCAAACGCTTGAACGGCCTGTTGTTCCACATGATGGCGAGTCCCGGCAAGAGCGGTGTGCGAGCAGGCACAAAGTTCTTTGCTTCGGGTACGCCAAGGACGGTGGTTCCAATGGTGACTGGCACCAATACCACCATCATCAAGCCGATAATCAGCAGATTGTTGCGCACACCCCCCATGTCGAAACAAAAGTAGGCGGTGCACAGCCCCGCGACCACGGGAACCACCTTGCTTACAACGTTGGCGGCGATGCCTATCCATGATCGCCAGGCGGTGATGCGAGTGCGTTCGTCATAGCCTGGTGAGAGTTCCGCCCCGAGCGCGTAGTAGGGGATTTGCAACATGGTCCAGCCGAGCCAGAAGACGACCAACCACAGCAGCAGATAGTAGGCATCGACGCCATCAGGTGGAACGAACAACTTATAGGATGCGAGGGTGAGGAACGGAATCGCGGCCAGCATCCACACCCGTCTTCGCCCCCATCGAGACCGCGTATGATCGGTGCACCATCCAATGAGCGGGTCGGTGACTATGTCAAAGGAACGCGCGAGCAGCATCATGGTGCCGACGACCGCTACTGGAATGCCCATATCCGAGCCATAGAGGTTCGGCACCAGGGAAAGCACTGGAATCATGGCGACCTGAATGGGCATGTCCGACAGGCCGTAGAGAAAGAGTCTTCGTCGCGGCAAAGCGACGGCAGGGGGTCCGCTTGACATGGTGCGGTTGTTCTCTGGCGGGGAGCGAGCGGGAAAGAGCAGATTGGGCGTTCAAACTTCGCCGTTCAAATACCTGTCCACCTGCTGTTGCAAGAAGCGCGCACGCACTTCTTGATAGTTGCCGAGCGTTTGCCCGGGCTTTCGGCTGCATTTGAAGCCTCGTGTCTGGGCCGCCATGTTGCCGGTGTCCTGGTCATAGACAGCCCCAAGCCTACCGAGACCCTCGGCGACGGTATAGGAATCCTCCACATCGAGCTTGATGGGTTCGGGCGGAGGCGGCACCTTCCTATCCGCAGGTATGGGCCGCAGCATCAATAGGTCGAAGGTGCAGTAGTCCGGGTCTACGGCATCCGGCCTGAATCTGTAGACCATGGGCAGGGAAAGGCCGGGAAAGAAAAAGGCGTTCGGAAACAGGAAGTACTCGATGGAGTCGAGGGTCATGCAGGTGGGGTAGTGCGAGAAGTCCTGATCGTAGGCTTTTCCTAGCGTGCGCTTGAGATGGTCAGCATAGAAATCCCTTGCAGTCATTCCCTCCGGCACTTGTGGAGTCTCTTCGCCTTCTAGGCCGCGCACCCACATGCGATTCAAGAGCTGCTGTTCTGTTTGTGGCGGAGCGGCGCGGGAACGCTTGAATTATCCCTCTTGAGCAATTCCTGCAGGCTCGGCCCCGGCTCTCTCGCTTCTCCCGGAGCCAATTGCGATTGCACTGAAGCCATGTTTCTTCTCCCGGCTCGCGCTTCAAAGCGTGTTTATACACCGCGTCGAAAGTGATGCCGCACAATCACTTCAAAACCGCAGTCTCGTCAACAAGCGCAACCCGATTATGCGGCATCACTTTTGACGCGGTGTGAAGTTTGTTGTGATCAAACTGATCGTCACACCTCATCAAACTCGCAAGACAAAACCAAGAGGATCTTTGACCCACCACACACAAAGCTCTGCGCAAGCAGAGCTTTGCCGCACCACTCTATCACTCAGAATAAGTCGTAAAGCACAACCTATCTGTTTGCACAGGTACGAATCCATAGCGCACAAAAAGGCTGCGAGCAGGGTGTTCTTCGGGCAACTCGACGAGCACTTCTGCCGCTCCCCGGGACTCCGCCACTCCCACCGCGTGGCCGACAAGCCAGAATCCCAGCCCCTGTCCACGTGCCTCGGCCAGCACGGCTAGCCTCAGAACCTGCCAACTCAAGGAGTCGGCTTCCGGCGCCTTGAGCAGATAGCCTCCAAGAACAATGTCGCCATCCCTCGCAATACGCATGAGCCGTGTGATGTCATTTGCACTACCACGAAAGGGCTCCACGCACAGGAGTTCCCACGGAATTTCATCTGGTCTCGGACGAACCACCGAGACGCTTCGCGCATCGACTTGAATGCCTTTCACCGCACCAAGCGGAGCCAAGGACGTTTGCGCCTCTTCGAGAATAGACTGACCACTGAGGACTTGACGGGTGACGAAAGCGTGTCTCGCCATCGCCTCGTGAGCGTTGGAGCAACCAGATCGTAGGCGCTCCAAGAATCTTCCACATCGTAAGGACAGCTTGGATCAAGCCCGAGCGCTTGGGCGTAGTCGGCCAAGTAGTCTCCATAGTAGTTGTTCGCAAACTTCTGTCCCGCCTCGGAGAGCAGTTCACCATGAAGCTGACCCGCCGCCAAGCGTACGAGCAATTCGCTGCCATCAAGCTCCCGCACTCGTACCTTTAGCAACAAGTCCGCATGCCGCCGCTTGACCATTTCCGAAACCAGGTCATGATTCACGCACCAGGCAAGAAAAACACCTATGTGCATGGCGGCCCGATCAGGCGCTCCGGCCGCCTCAAGGTGTGCGCTCAGTTCATCAATCATGTCCGCTTGCATTGATTGCCTCGGAAAAGCGGGCGCTATGCCACGGCGAGCGCCTGGTCGAGATCCGCCTTAAGATCTTCGAGATCCTCGATACCAACGCTGACACGAATCAGCGAGTCGGTCACGCCGGCCGCTTCGCGCATTGCTTTCGGCATGCTGGCATGGGTCATAAGCGCGGGGTGTTCTATCAGGGATTCAACCCCACCAAGACTCTCGGCCAGGGTAAACACCCTTGTCGCCTGCAGGAATCGTCTCGCCGCCCGCAAGCCTCCGGCGATGTTGAAGGAGAGCATTCCGCCAAAGCCCGACATTTGCTTGAGCGCGATCTGGTGTTGTGGATGATCGGCAAGCCCAGGGTAGTGCACCCGCGTCACCTTCGGATGCTCGCTCAGCCACTCGGCAAGCGCTTTTGCATTGCTCTCATGGGCGCGCATGCGAATATCGAGCGTCTTCAAGCTTCGCAGGCTCAGCCACGCATCAAAGGTTGCCTGAATGACACCGAGCGCATTGGAAACATAGGCCAGCCTTTCTCCAATCTCATCATCGTCCGTGATCATGACACCCGCCACCAAGTCGCTATGGCCATTCAAGTATTTGGTCGTCGAATGCACCACGAGGTCGGCGCCGAGTTCGATGGGGCGCTGAAAGACCGGACTCAGGTAGGTGTTATCGACAGCGAGCAGTGCGCCCTTCTCATGTGCCACTTCCGCCGCCGCCGCTATATCGACGATCTTGGTCAGTGGGTTGGATGGTGTCTCTAGCCACACCATGCGGGTGTTCTCACGGATGGCCGCGCGCAGCCGGTCTATGTCGGTCATATCCACATAGGTGTATTCAAGCCCGAATTGCGTGAAAAGTTGATCGAACAGGCGGACGGTTCCACCGTAGAGGTCATCACAAGCGACGACATGGTCGCCCTGGCCCAGCAGGAACATGGCGGAGCCGGTGGCGAGATTGCCAGAGGCGGTCGCAAATCCGTGCCGAGCGCCTTCCAGATTCGCGATACAGGCTTCGAAAGATTCGCGTGTCGGATTGCCACTGCGCGAGTATTCATATCCCTTGTGCTCGCCGGGCGCGGGCTGCTCGAAGGTGGAAGTGAGAAAGAGCGGCGTAATGACCGCGCCCGTGGCTTCATCCCGGTACTGCCCAGCATGAATGGCGCGAGTGCGAAAACCTCCTGTGTCCTTGTCTTTGCTCATTGGTTCTGGCGTTCTCCTCGCAACGGTCTCGGGGGTCGGGGACGACCCCTGAAAACATGCAAATTGTAGCCGCGCCTTGCGACTCAGTGCCAAGCTATCGCTGGACGGCCTAGTGGCGCTCAGCCAAGGCCGAACAGCGGCGCACAGACCCAAGTCTACGAGGGCTTGCGCGCATGTACCAAGAAACTGGGCGTGAAGATTCCGAGCTGGCCTGCTTCAACGAGCGCGTCGGCGGCGACGTTCAGCATCTTGGCCGCTTCCGACGTGCCAGCAGGCGCTAGGTGCAGTTTTTCAAGCATGCGAATGATCAGCTCGGTGAGTGCGCGTCCCGCCGGTATGCGTGCGAACGACGACATCGACAGGTCCCGTCCCTGCAGCGCCATGTACCAAGGTGTCGACGGATTGCCGACTTCCGCCTGTTGATCGACTGCCCGAATCAATTCGAAGCCAGCACCGCGCACAATATCAACGTACTCCCGTGTTGTCGGCAATTCGGGCACTGCGTTTGTTCTCTCGATGCGTGCACGGAGGTCGTTGTGTCGGTGGTCGGAAGTATCAAATGCGTCTGTGAGGCACCAGTCGACCACGGCCGCCTCGGCCCCGGGTTTCAGCAGTCGGTGCAACTCGCGAAATGCTCGATGCCTGTTGGGAGCATGGCAAATTGCTTCGAAGGAGTACAAGGCATCGAAAGTGCCGTCATCCAACGGCACGTCCATGTAATTCGCATACAGAAACCCGCACAAGCCGCTGAGCCCAGCCCGCCTCACCCGAACCTCGCCACGATGAATCTGGTGGGCGTTGAAGTTGATGCCAGTGATGCTTGCGCCGCTGGCGCGGGCGATATGAATGAGTGTTCCGCCGACACCGCAGCCGATGTCCGCGGCCAGCATACCTGGTCGAAGCCGAAGCAGTTCGCCGATTTCCTCATCGTGCCGTCGCTGGGACGCAGCCAGGTTCTCGCCGGGCCGTCGCGGAGAAAAATGGAATGTCGTGCCCCACGCCAACTCATAGAATGCGGTGACGACATCATAGAACCGGCTCACGAGCCTCGGCTGCTCGTCGACGCGGCGGTTGTTGTCCTGAGGCAGTTCTCGGAGTGCTCCGAGACCATGAAAGTCAGCCAATGCTGAAGTTAGGTCGCTGGGCTTCACGCGGGTGTGGCCCGTTCAGACTGCGACACGGCCGCAAGAACAAATCGGTGGCTGGTAGAGATTGGGGGACACTGCGGACTCATTCACGGATTGGCGGATTGGCGGACAATTGTTTGTACTCCTGTTGGGTTCATAGTAAGGAAAGCTGTAGGCGTGTACAAGCGCTTGACCGCGCTTGGCCGCAAAGTTGCTGGATTGGAGGAGTGAGAAGATCTCAGCCGCGAGTATGTTCACCGCGGACCTTCACCACGGACCTCCACCGGCGACCATTACCACGGACCAAGCGATACCGACACTCGCGTGAGCTTCCTTCATCGGATTTTCGATTACTGCGGCTGTGGAACGTATCTCAAGTAGGGCTTTTCAGCACGCCAGCCGTCAGGGAACTTCTCTTTGGCATCTTCGTCAGAGACAGACGGCACGATGATGACTTCCTCGCCATGCCGCCAGTTGACCGGCGTTGCCACGCTATGCACCGCCGTGAGCTGTAGGGAATCGATGGTGCGCAGAATCTCGTCAAAATTGCGTCCGGTACTCGCCGGATAGGTGATCGACAACTTGATCTTCTTATCCGGACCAATGACAAACACCGAACGCACCGTGAGCGTATCGTCCGCGTTGGGATGAATCATGTCGTAGAGGCTCGCCACTTGACGATTCGCATCGCCGATCAAGGGGAAGTTGAGATCAATGCCCTGGGTGTCGGTGATGTCCCTGGACCACTCGATGTGATCCGACACAGGATCAACCGAAAGACCCAGTACCTTGACATTTCTCTTTTCAAACTCGGACTTGAGCTTTGCGACTTCGCCGAGTTCGGTGGTGCACACTGGAGTGAAGTCCTTGGGATGCGAGAACAGAACTCCCCAGCCATCGCCCAGATAATCGTGCAGGGTGATGCTTCCCTCCGTTGTGTCCGCCGTGAAGTTGGGTGCTTCGTCTCCGAGTTGTAGTGACATGTTGTTTTCTCCGCGTGGCCAGTAGAATGTGCGCGTATTCTTCACCAGTTTGTTCTATAACGCAAGTGTTTTGAAATTAGTCTTGCTTATTCCATGCAGCTATTAGCGGACGCGCAATGTCGAGCGCCTATATCACTCCAACCGGTCACAGAGTCCTGACAGAGGAACTTAAATGGCTGTGGAAAAAGAAGCGTCCCTACGCGACGCGCAAGGTCAAGGAGGCCGCCGCCCTTGGCGACCGGTCCGAAAACGCCGACTATCAATACAACAAGCGTTTGCTTCGCGAGATCGACCGTCGCATCGCATATCTCTCAAAGCGGCTCGATGTGCTGCAAGTAATCAATCGGCCACCAGCGCAGCGAATCCGTGTTTTCTTCGGCGCCTGGGTCGAGCTTGCGCGAGACGGCGCTGCCCACGAATACCGAATAGTCGGACCCGACGAGATCGACTTCGCGCCACACTACATCAGCATCGACGCGCCGCTCGCACGCGCGCTTGTCGGCAAGCATCAAGGTGACGAAGTTGGAGTCGCGACAGAGGATGAAATCGCTCACTGGAAGATCCACCGCATTCGATACGCGGAAGACGGGGACGATGCTTCGCTGGACCAGGACGAATTGATTCGACGGTTTCAGCACTTTCCAATGGCATTGTGAACAGCATTGGCCATCTACTGCGTAGAAGAGCCTGTACGAAGAATCATCTGGAGATTTCCAATTACATGAAACCTAGCCATCTGTACACCGCCATGATCTCTGCGGCCACGCTGTTCCTTGCCTCCACCGTGGTCGCTGGAGCCGACAAGAATGGGCGTATCTGGTTATCGAAATCTTCGAAATCGTCGAAAGCCGTTGTCGAAAAACCGATTGTCGAAATCGAACAGCTACGAGCATCGCAAAGCCGGAGGCTACGGAGGCTTGACGAAGACGGTGACGGCAGCGTCAGCCGAGAGGAGTTTCGAACTGGCGCTCCGTTGCAGCGCGAAGAGCGCGGAGTTGCTATCGAAGCAATAGAGGAGCTTGCGCTTGATGCCGTCGAGGATATCAACATCAAGCGCATCAGAGAGCGGGTGCTGTCGTGGACGGATGACGGAAACTCTGCAAGTTCTCCGCAGGAGCAGCGCAAAATCATCATTCGCAAGGCTCATGGAATAGATTTTGATGAAGATGCTGATGTGGATGAGATCGATATCCATGTCGACCCGGGCCACTACTTCGACCGGATGGAGTATGTGGTGCCGGACCATTGGC